>CAZZXW010000077.1:0-9742 GCA_964658095.1 uncultured Parafilimonas sp.
ACAGCGCCGGGCATTGCGGCTTTGGTATTAACCGTGGGCATGGCTGTTGATACCAACGTAATTATTTTTGAAAGAATTAAAGAAGAACTTACCAAAGGCAAAAGTTACATACTTGCTGTGAGCGATGGTTACAAGCGTTCTTATGCGCCTGTAATTGATGCACACGTTACTACATTTTTAACGGCGGCAATACTTTTTATTTTTGGTTTAGGACCAGTGCTTGGCTTTGCTACCACGCAAATGTTAGGTATAACATTATCATTGTTTTGCGGCATTCTTGTTTCGAGGCTGATAACAGATTTCTATACAAACAAGCAACGCCACTTTGAGTATTTTACTGGTGTTTCCCGCAAAGTATTTAAGCACGCTGCCTATAAGTTTATTGAATATAGAAAAATTGCTTATGGTATTTCTGTTGTTGTATTATTGTTAGGTATTGGTTCATTCATTAATGGCTTTGATGAAGGCGTTGAATTTAAAGGTGGCCGCAGTTATACTATTTTGTTTGATAAAGATTATAAAACAACTGAAATTGCCGATGCATTAAAACCAACCTTTGGCGAATATCCTGTTGTAAAAACAATTGGTTCTCCAAACCAGTTGGATATTACCACTTCATACCTTATCAATCAAACGGGACAAAATATAGATTCAACCGTAGAAAATAAATTATACACTGGCCTGCAAAAATTCTTACCCGCGGGCACATCATATCATACATTCGATACAAAATATAAACAAGGTTCTCAAACCGTGCAGCCTTCTATTTCTGATGATCTAAAAACCGGTGCTGAAAAAGCCACCATTATTTCTATCATCATTATCTGTTTGTATATATTCCTTCGTTTCCGTGATTGGCGTTATTCGTTGGGAACTATTGTTGCCTTATTGCATGATGTATTTGTAACACTTGCTGTGTTTAGTTTTCTAAGAAAGGTTGTTCCTTTTCCTTTAGAGATTGACCAGTATTTTATTGCTGCTATATTAACGGTCATTGGTTTCTCAATGAATGATACAATTATCGTGTATGACAGAATCCGTGAAGATTCAAGGTTGATGAAAGGTGCAACAAAAGAAGAAATCATTAACAAAGCAATCAATCAAACATTAAGCAGAACAGTAATGACGTCGCTTACTGTTTTCTTAACCATACTTATCTTATTTATTTTTGGCGGAGAAGTAACACATGGTTTTGCATTTGCAATGTTGATTGGTGTTATTACAGGAACATATTCATCCATTTTTGTAGCCGCACCAATATTGGTTGACTTTGGAAGAAACAGGCCTTTAGGCGCTGCTGAACCAAGTCAAACTCCGGTTGTTAAAAAAGCTGTAAATAAAGTATAGAAGAATTTATTTAGACTGATAAGTAAAAGCAGCTTTATAACAAGCTGCTTTTTTATTAATGCACAGTTGATATGTTCTTCTTCAAATCAACATAACTAAACTTGTTAAATATATCAGCGCCTTTCATTATAAAATAAGTTGGGTTAACCCTGGCCGCTGTTTTAATTACCGTTCCATCACATAAAAGCACTGTTATATTCTTTTTATTACCTAATAAAGTTTCACCATTTACTTTATCTGATGTTATAATAAATAAGGGAATATTTTTTTGCTGAAGTTGCGCCTGCAAACCACCAAAATCTGCATTGTTCCATGCAGGAAAATTTTCAAAATCTTTTGCAAATAACATTACATACTTATTTGTTGAATTTAAAAGAGCAGCAGTTGTATCGGTACCATTTAACGTAAACAAAGCAAAATCAGTTATGGCCGGTATAGCATTTCCATGCCTTATTAGTTTATCACTGCGGTCAATAAATTCATAGCTTGAATCAAGATCAGCAGGCAATTTATCTGGCGTGTATTCGATAATTTTTCCATTCTTTCTATATTTAAAAACCATTACAACGCTATCCTGTATTGCATTTGCCGGTGGTTGCATTTGTTTTAAAATATTATTTCCTTTTTTATAAGGCAGGCAATCAAGCAACGGCAAATGTTTCATTACATACAATTGCAAAGCGCTTACAAGCAGCACACACAATGCTAAAAATGTAACTGCTACAGAAGATTTTATAGCAGAAACAAATTTGCTTTTATTGATGAATAACAGCAATATTAAAAGCAATAAAAGAAGGTCTTTTATAAATGATTGCGCCGGCGTTAATGGAAGGCAATCTCCAAAGCAACCACAGGTTTTTATTTTGCCGGAGAACAAAGCATAACCAGTTAGAAAAGCAAAGAATATTATCAATAATAATAGCAACCATGTAAAAAGTTTCATGCGCCAGCCGATGATTACAGCAATACCAGCAAGCACTTCAAAAACATTCATAACAAGCGATAATGCCAATGTATAATCATTGAATGAATACATGTTCCAGGCTTCAAAAAATTCCTGCATTTTATAGCTTAACCCTAATGGGTCGTTGGCTTTTATAAGCCCGCTGAAAATAAATAGCAGCCCAACAATCCATCTAATTACAAGCAGTGAATTTTTTTTATAGAGAGTCATACTACGTTAAGCTTTATGTTTTCCTTCATCAATTAATATAAGCGCAAATACTGCATAGTTTATTATGTCAGTATAATTTGCATCAATGCCTTCGCTTATTAATGTATTACCATCATTACTTAATATCTGGCGAATGCGCAGCAGCTTCATTAATATTAAATCAACAAAACTTTCCTGGCTCATTTCCCGCCAGGCTTCACCGTAATCATGATTCTTGTTAAGCATTGTATCTTTTGTTATTTCAACTGCTGCTTCATATAGTTTAACTGCTGCTTCAACAGGCAACTCTTCAACAGTTGGGTTATCTGTTTTAAATTGAATCAAGCCGATCAAACCATAATTAATAATGCCGGTAAATTCACTGGTTACATCATCATCAACCATTCGCTCCTGCATGTTTTGAACATTGCGGATGCGCAATGCTTTTATAAAGATTTGATCAACTACAGAAATGGTGCGTAGTACACGCCATGCAGTTCCGTAATCAATTGTCTTCTTGGTAAAAATATTTTTGCAGTTTTCAATAACAGAATCAAATTGTCTTTCTGTGGTGCTCATTATTGTATTGCTTTTAATTACACTTGGTCTTCATGCCTACCTTTGTAACGGTTCAAAAATAAAAACAAATGTTCACGCTTAATTGTAATGGCAGGTTGCTTATTATTAATAAACCTGTTGTAATGGGAATTATTAATATTACGCCTGATTCTTTTTATAATGGTAGCCGTAGTCAACCGGTTGATGAAGCATTAAGGCAGGCAGAAACAATGTTGAATGATGGCGCAACAATACTTGATGTTGGCGGCCAAAGTACAAGGCCTGCAAGTGAACGTATTACAGCAGCGCAGGAAATGGAAAGAGTTATTCCTGCAATAGAAGCTATCAATAAAAACTTTTCGCATTCATTTATTTCTGTTGATACTTATTATGCAACCGTTGCCGAAAATGCAGTTGCTGCCGGCGCCTGTATTGTAAACGATATAAGTGGCGGAACAATGGATGAACAAATGTTATCAACGGTTGGCAAACTGCGAACTCCTTTTATATGTATGCACATTATGGGGACGCCGGAAACCATGCAGCAAAACCCTTCTTATGAAAATGTGATAAGTGAAGTACTTGATTTTTTTATTCATCAAACAGAAAAATGCAGGCGGAATAATATTAATGATGTTATTGTTGATCCGGGTTTTGGCTTTGGTAAAACAGCAACGCATAATTTTCAGCTGTTAAAAAATCTCAGTGCTTTTAAAATGCTTGACAAACTAATTCTTGCCGGCTTATCAAGAAAGGCAACCATTTATAAAACGCTTAATGTTACTGCGGAAGAATCATTAAACGGAACAACTGTTTTAAATACAATTGCGTTATTGAACGGAGCAAATATTCTGCGTGTGCATGATGTAAAAGAGGCTATGCAGGCTATAAAATTAGTTGATTCCTATAATGAAAACAGTAAAAATCCCTAATCCCAAAATGAAAAAATTAGCCAAAACAATATCCGTTTAAAACAGGTTTGTGCATTGATGCAATTCTCTTTCTTAGCTTTAGTTCTCCAATATCAAATACAATATTTTATGAAAACAAGTTTATCTTTTTTAATAGCGTTGCTTGCCATTACAACTAATTCATTCTCGCAAAACAATTTTTGGAAAGCGACAAACAAAATGCAGATTCCATCATATAAAAGCGATGAAGAATTATTCAAAGGTTCTTTTAAACCTGTTGTGTACAATTTGTTTAATCTCGATGAAACCGCTTTCAGCGCTATGCTTAAGCAGTGCCCGAAACAAACAGATGTGCAGCCATCAAAATCAAATTTCATTATCAGTATACCTGTGGCCGATGGAAACATTGAAAAGTTCCGCATAACAGAATCGCCGGTAATGATGCCTAAGCTGCAAGCTAAATATTCGCAGATCAAAACTTATCTTGGTAAAGGTATTGATGATCCTTCATCCAATATCCGTTTTGCCTATTCGCCTTATGGTTTTAATGCAATTATTATTTCAGCTAAAAGAAGTACGGTGTATATAAACCCCGTTCCTTCAACAAAAGGTTTGTATGCAGCTTTTGACAGAAGCAATAACATTGCGCAGGAAGATCAAATTTTTAATTGTGAAGCGGATAAACTTTTAAAAGGCAATGTACAAGGCATTTCTAAAACAAATACTGTTAGCGATGGCAATGTTAGAACATATCGTTTTGCGGTTACCACAGGCGGCGAATTTTCTGCATTGCTTTTAAATGGGTCTGAAACTACAGATGCCCAAAAGAAAGCAACTGTTATGGCAGCGCTTGTTACTGACCTTATAAGAACTAACATTATTTATGAAACAGATTTTGGTGTACATCTTAATTATGTAGATAATGAAGACACATTAATTTTTTTAGATGGAACTACTGATCCATTTACAAGCGCTGCTTCAGGATATTCTTCAGGCAATTGGCTGAAGCAATCACAAAAAGCAATTGATAGTTTGATTGGCACTTCTAATTATGACATTGGCCATTTGCTGATGGGTTATAACACCGGTGGCCTTGCTGATCTTGGAGTAGTTTGTAACAACAATTCCAAAGCTTCTGCTGTAACAGGATTTAAAAAATATCTTACCGATGATCCGTTTATTGTAGATTACTGGGATCATGAAATTGGCCATCAATTTGGAGCATATCATACTTACGATTATGTGAATGACGAATCTACCAACGGCCTTGAACCTGGCAGTGGTTCTACTATAATGGGCTATGCAGGTGTAACAGGTTCAACAGATATACAGCAACACAGTGATCCATACTTTCATGCAGGTTCTATCGCAGAAGTTGAAACATATATTACTGCAGGTGATGGTGCATCCTGCGCTGTTATTAGTGCAAGTGATAATGCAGTACCAAGCATTAACGCAGGTAAAGATTATATCATTCCAAAATCAACACCTTTTGTTTTAACAGCAAAAGCTACTGATGATGATGCAACCAATGTGCTTACTTATTGCTGGGAACAATATGATCCCTATCAAAACGGAACTTCATACAAATTTCCAAAAGACACATCTACAACAGGGCCGGTTTTTCGTTCACTTACACCTTCTACAATTGCTACAAGAACTTTTCCGGCATTAAACAGCATTCTTGAGGGCACTAATGCAAACAAATGGGAAGTATTGCCTGCTGTTTCAAGAACACTTAATTTCAGGGTTACAGTTAGAGATAATGTTCCTGGTGGTGGCAATACCAATAGTGATGATATGATTGTTACAATTGATAGTAGTTCAGGCCCCTTTAAGGTAACCGTTCCTAATGGAGGCCAGTTTGGCTCCGGCAGTTTACAAACTGTAAAATGGAACGTTGCCCATTCAAACACAGCACCTGTAAATTGCACGCTGGTTAATATTTTTTTATCGGTAGATGGCGGCATCACTTTTCCTTACCTGCTTGTTGCCAATACACCAAACGACGGCAGCCAGGCAGTAGCATTACCTACATTACCCAACACAGTTACACATGCAAGAATAAAAATTGAAGCATCAGCCAACATCTTTTTTGATATATCTGATTCTGATTTTATTATTGAAGGTTCATTGCCTTTAAGCTGGATTTCTTTTAATGCTGAAAAACAGTTTGCCGGTAATGCACTGCTTAAATGGAGCGTAGCTAATCAAATTAATAATAATCATTTTGAAATTGAAAGAAGCACAGATGCAACACACTTTATAACAATAGGAACTTTATCGGCAGGCAAAAATTTTGTTGCTGCGCAAAGCTATTCTTATGTTGATGCACAACTGCCGGCTGGCATAGTTTACTATCGTATTAAACAAGTTGATAATGATGGTAAATATTCTTTTACAAAAATTGAAAAATTAAATCCAGATGCGAAGAATGCAACGTGGAATGTTGCACCTAATCCTGCTTTGGATCACACAACAATCTTGTTTAATACAACAGCAACCAATGTGCGCATATTTTTAACTGATGGAAATGGAAAAATAATTTATCGCAACACTTTACCCTCAGCAAATGCAGGCAGCCAGTTAAACATTCCGGTTAGCCAGCTTGCAAAAGGCGTTTACATACTGCGTATTGAAACAAGTAAAGAAACAGGAACAGAAAAGATATTTAAGAATTAGATTATCACGTAAGCCACAACTAACAAGGCCCTGCAATTGCGGGGCTTTTGTTTAAACGAAGGTTAATGTTTGCGGTTTATATTATTTACCAGGTTTTGCCGGCCGCACTTCTATTTTACTTGGCAATGTGCGTGGATGCATGTTTAAAAGATCAGCAACAATATCACCAATATCTTCAGGCTGAATTTTCCAGGCATCTTTATCACTTACTTCATTATCACCAAAGGCAGTTGCAACAGAGCCGGGCATTATGGTAGTTACTTTAATATCATGCTTTCGTAAGTCAAGCATAATTGCCTGCGAGAAGCCAACAAGCCCAAACTTGCTTGCATTATAGGCAGCACCGTTTTCAAAAAAATTAGCGCCTGCAAGGCTGGCAATTGTAATAATATATCCTTTTGTTTTTTTGAGCGCTTCGAGTGATGCTTTTACGCTGTTGAACACACCCGTTAAATTGGTATCAATAGTTTGCGTCCATTCTTCAGGTGTTAAGTTCTCAATTGGTGCAAAATAGCCAACACCCGCATTTGCCACAAGTACATCTAATTGTCCAAAATTATTTATAACTTCTTTTATAGCGTTAGTTTCAGATTCAAGTGAAGTAACATCAGATTTAAGGGCAAGTATGTTTGAATTATTATTGCTTAAAGATTGCGCCGCTTGTTGTGCTGTATTCATATCCCGCCCTGAAATGGCTACACGCATATCAATACTTAATAATTTTTTTGCAATGCCAAGACCAATACCTTTTGAACCACCGGTTACATAAGCTACTTTATTTTTAAGTGTTTGCATAGAGATTTTATTTAAATGCAGACAGTGCAAAAATCATGCGTTGGAAAAGTTGAAAGAGATTAACATGTCGCAACATGAGTGAGTTTGATATATTACAACACTAAACTTGTGAATAGAAATCATTGAAAATACCTGCATCTCATTAACTTTTACAAAGTTCATTAGCATTATTATTGATTACGTCTTACATAACATAATTTTAATGCATGATACAATTATCAAACAATAAACTTTCTGTAAGCATTGAAGAGAAAGGTGCCGAACTGCAAAGCGTGCAATTAAATGGCCTGGAATATTTGTGGCAGGCTGATGGTAAATATTGGAGCAAGCATGCGCCGGTGTTATTTCCAATAATTGGCGAGTTAAAGGATGGCAGGTATATATATGAAGGTTGCGAGTATAAACTGCCGCGGCATGGCTTTGCAAGAGACAAGGTTTTTAAGCTTAAAGAAAGCACTAAAACTTCTGTGTTGCTCACATTGCAGAACGATGAAGAAACGCTTGCTGTTTATCCGTTCATGTTTATATTTCAGGTTAAATATGAATTAAAAGGCAGTTCACTTTTATGCAGGTTTATTGTTCAGAACACAGATGTAAAAAGCATTTATTTTTCTGCCGGCGGCCATCCTGCATTTAATGTACCGTTGGTTAATGGTGCAGCATACACAGATTACTCTTTAAAGTTCAACAATGATAATGTTTTAAAAAGATATTTGTTGCATAACGGGTTAACCGGAGATGATACTGAAACAATTTATCTTACTGATCAAACATTGCCTTTACAACCTTCTTTGTTTTATAATGATGCGATTGTATTGAAAGATTTAACAAGCACTGAAATTGATTTAAGAACAGATAAGGATGCACATGGCTTTAAATTTAAGTTTAATGAGTTTCCTTACTTTGGAATATGGGCTGCTAAAGATGCACCGTTTGTTTGCCTTGAATCCTGGTGCGGCATTGCAGATAACATCAGCCATGATTATCAACTCAAAAATAAAGAAGGCATTAATGAGTTGATTGCAGGTGAAAGATGGGAACGCACATGGAGTGTTGATCTGTTTTAATTAAATAATAATTGAAAGATTTCTGTATAAAATGTTAATTAATCACCTTAAATAAATTACGCATTCCCAATGCACATCAATGTTTAAAACTATGACATACAGTTTTCAGTGATTTATATAATAGATTTTATATTGCACACTTCATGAATATAAAATTCATATCACTCATTTGCCTGCTGTTTTTTATATATAGTTGTAAAAGTTTGCAACCTGTAGTATCACACAATCATTCAAACCAAAACACATCATCAAGAAAAAATAATCCACAGTTCCTGGATAATGTAACCGTTACGCCCGGCGAAAAAAAGAACAGTTACAAATACAATAAGCAAGTTCAGCAAAAGAAATATTATAATAATGCTGCGCCTTCATCATTCAATATAGAAAAAGCAGACTGGCTGCAATTTAAATATGCTATACTAATGGATTTGCCTGTTGAGCAATTGAACGATTTACCATTACTGCAGCAAATTGATCATTGGTGGGGAACACGTTACTGTATGGGTGGCGATGATGAAAGCTGCATTGATTGTTCTGCATTTACACAAACCATGCTGCGCAATGTTTATGGTATTAATGCGCCAAGAACTGCACAGGAACAATATGACTTTTCAATACATATTCAGGATGCTGATTTAAAAGAAGGCGACCTTGTTTTTTTTGAAAGCGGGCGAAACATCACGCATGTTGGATTATACATTGCCAATAATAAATTTGTTCATGCTTCAACCAGCAGCGGTGTTACCATAAGCGATTTAAGTGATAATTACTGGAGCAAAAAATATGTTGGTGCAGGCAGAGTTCAATCGTCTATTAATTCTTCACAGGCAAGTAAATAGTTCAGGTTACTTTTTTTAATACAGGTATTTGCATCATACTGTTTGCATCATTATGATCAATAAATTGCTTATCACCACTAAAATTAAAACGGTAATTTTTTCTTGTGATTCTGCCGGTAACAGTTAAGGCTGTATTGCCTGTATATTGAAATAAAACAGGTGCATGTTCTTTTGATATTGGTTTTGCAATGCCTGTACTTGTTTTATTAAAGTTGATGGCCTGTTGTTTTAATTCGTTTCTTTTTCTTCCGCAGTTACACATATAAAAAGTTATCAGTAATGAGTATTATGTTGTAAGCAGTTTAATCTTCATGATAAGTTATATCGTTTGAATTATTGTTTGTTGTTGCCTGTTCAAGCAAACAGGCAGCGCCTGATAAAGCAAGCCAT
>CAZZXW010000077.1:9752-11318 GCA_964658095.1 uncultured Parafilimonas sp.
AACAATAAAAGCAATCTATCAGTTTACCAAAAAATGCGTTGCCTGCTTTTTTTCTTATTAAAAAAATAATATCAAAAGGGCCATCTTCTTTACTTAATAAATGTGTAAGCCGCCACACTACAAACACTGATAGTATAACGTACCAAACATTCATTTATATTACTGTTTAAGCTTTTAAAACTAACAATTTAAATAAGAAGCAGCAGCAAGTATCTACTACCTTATCTAAAAAATTCTTATCAATTTAATACAAATACTAAGTTGAAATTAAAACTGTATCTGGTTAATATCATTTCTTCCAATCCTGTATACGTGTTTTGGCCACATCAACTAATTGCATGGCATCAGGCGTAAGTTTTAATAAGAACATGCCGCTAATTAATGCGCCTGAAAATAATAGTGAACGAATGATAATGCCAACCCATCCTTCCATATTATACAATAAAAAGTAAGTGGCAGCAATTGCAACAATACCAATTAAAACAGCATACAATGTTTCTGTATTAAACGGTTGCATATTAAACTTACGGCGCAAAAACTCATACCGTATTAAATTGTAAACTACCTGCGAAATAAGTTCTGCATAAGCTGGGCCGATAATACCGTACCGTTGAATTAAAATATAAGCCAATGGTATGCGCAGACCTAATAAAACAATACCACTCCAGAATTCAAACTTCCATAAAGTTGATGTAATAATAATAACAGAATTTACGCCGGTGCCTGCATCAATAATTTTTGCAATACCTAATATAAACACAACGCTAAGACCTGAAGCGTATTGGTTTTGAATATTTAAAATAGTAATGCCTTGAGATACATTCAACCAAACATTACCAAAAATAAATAAAGAGAGCAGCAGCATATTTATGCTTGAGCGATGATATACATTATTTATCTGCGCATAATTTTTATCCTTCCATGCTCTTGATAAAACTCCTGTTGAGATAGATGTTATGCTGCGTTGAGGAATTTCTATAAGATTTGCAACGTAAGCCGCAAGACTAAATACTGCTGTTGCTGTTAAACCAATTTTGCTTGCAATTAAAATACCGCTAATGGTTATTGCAACTGCATTTAAACAAATACCACCAAATACAAAGAATTGCAGCCCGATCATCTTCTTAAAAAACTTTTTTGTAACGCGGCTTATGGTAAAGGTTATAACAAACTGGTGCTTGCGCCACAAATAAAAAATCAGCATTACTGTAATAATTAAGTAGAGTGCTGAAAATAAATACATGAACTGCGTAAAGTTTATTAGCTTGAAATAATACAGCAAGATGAATGCAGTTGTGATAATCCTGATTACTGTTTCTTTAAGCGCATTGGTAACAACAGTTTTTTGTAAAGCCCATGAATAACCTTCTAACACTGCAAAAAATAAATAGCCTAAACTAAAAGGATAGATAAGAAAATAAAACTGAAGGAAGAGTTTGGAATGTGCACCAAACTTTCTTATAACAAACGGCTCAAACACAATGCCGGTAAGAGTTATAAGCACAAAACCTATTACAGATGCAACCAATACCCATGTAAGTAAATCGTTTTCTTTATCGGTAAGAT
>CAZZXW010000078.1:0-1103 GCA_964658095.1 uncultured Parafilimonas sp.
ATCTTTCCGCCTTTCATCATCATTGTTCCTTCTTTTGCCATTGAAGAACCCGTGCCATTCATAGAAGAAGTATCAGATTGCATTGATGACATACCTGATGTATCTGACTTCATTGTAGAAGTATCAGTCATTGTTGAAGTAGAATCTGCTGTTGCAGAACTTGAGCCGCTGTTACAGGCACCAAGAGCAAGTGATAGTGCAGCAACTGTTAGTAATTTTTTCATTGTTTTATGTTTTTAGATTTGAATTAAAGGCAAAATACTATTAATAATATTTTACATATTAATAATTAGTAACAATTTAAAAACACTATTAAACAGATTGCAGCAAAATTTATGTAACAATTATCAGCTGCTTAACAGTTATTCCATTCATACAAAATCACCAGGCGCAAAAACTGTTTTGTAATACTAATTCCTTCTTCTAAAAACAGCAAATAAAATAATAATTACAATAACAACTATTGCAATACCCACCCAAATACCTGCGCTGAATATTTGACCAATGGCCTGGCATGAACTGAAAGATGCAATCAATAAAATAAGTAATAAAGCGTTTCTTAATTTAATCATAGATTATTTGTTAGGATATAAAGATAATATTATGGTGCAACAAATTTTATCTTAAAAAAAAGCAGCGAATTAAATAATAAACCAAGAGTTTGTTTAAGTAGAATTAACGATACGTAATATTTTACGGTAATATTTTTGCTGATATTTAGTATTATGAAGAAGCAATTGTTGAGTGTAGTTTTATTAAGTTTTTTTTATATCAACTCTTTCAGCCAGAATGATGATAAGGCAAACGTGTTAGCAGTTGAAAGAAGTATGGCTGCTGCTTTTGGCAAGCATGATGTGGTTACGCTTAACAATGTTTTTGCAGATGATATAAATATTATTAGTTCCAATGGTGAAGTTCTAAACAAGCAGCAATTATTAAAAACCACGCAAACAATGAACGGTTTTACACAATCTGATCTGGTGGTAAAAGTTAGTGCAAACATGGCCGTTGTAACAGGAACAGAAACTATAACCGGTGCTGATAACGGGCCTTATACAAATAAGCTTCGCTTTACAGATGTACTTGAAAGAAAAAATAATCAG
>CAZZXW010000078.1:1113-8707 GCA_964658095.1 uncultured Parafilimonas sp.
GAAAATTACATCAAGCCAGCAAACAATTATTACACAATAAAAAACTTCTATTTATTGTATTAGTTTGATAAAGATCAGCTTATTCTTTGAGGGTTTTGGGTTATAAAATCTTTCCATCCTTTAGCTGAATTGCCTTTACTATTTACAGGTGATGAAGATGCATAATGATGACATAATGCAACGGCAAGTGCATCCGTAGCATCAAAAAAATGCGGGGTTTCTTCAATCTTTAAAATCTGTTGCAGCATTTTAAATACTTGTTCTTTTGTTGCGTTGCCATTACCTGTAATGCTTTGCTTAATTCTTTTGGGAGAGTATTCAGTCACAGGAACAGAAGCCTGCATAGCCGCTGCAATGGCAACGCCTTGTGCTCTTCCAAGCTTCAACATGCTTTGTACATTTTTACCAAAAAAAGGCGCTTCAATAGCAAACATAGTTGGCTTGTGCAATTGTATAAGATCACACACTTTTGAAAAGATGATCTCTAAACGCTGGTAAGTATTTTTTTGAGAAGCAAGTTTTAAAACGTCCATTTTCAACAACTTCACTCCTGTTCCGTTTATACTTATAAGTGCATAACCCATAATAACAGTTCCGGGGTCAATGCCTAAGATAACAGGAGAAGTAATTTTCATCAACTGTGAAAATACTATTTCTTTTTACCCCAATTATTTTCCATATCATTATAATTTTTTTTTGATACGGTTGATTTCTTTTTCGGGTTTGATGTGCCTTTCTTTTTCTTAGCATTTATGTTATTAACCAACGAATTTTTTACACCCAGTTTATTTGTTTTGGTGCTGTTTTTTTTGGGTGATTTTTTAGCCACTTTTTTTGCAATTTTCTTCGCTGCTTTTTTTATGCTTTTTGCCATGGTAGTAAGTTTACCTTATTAACCTTTTTTTGAGGGAATTGTTTTTATTTCATGTGTAGTATTTTCTTTATCCTGAATTGTTTGGCTGCCTGTTTCAACTTCTACCTGTTTGGTGGTTACTGCATATTCACTCGGATGAATATTAGCCCCATATTTAACCGCATACGCTTTTGTAAATTCAGCACCAAGATATAAAATGATGGAAGAATAATAAATCCACAATAACAAAATTACCAGTGAGCCTGCAGCGCCATACGTGCTGCCCGCATTGCTTTTACCAATATAAAATGATATACCAAATTTACCCAGCATAAATAAGATAGCTGTGGTTAATGCACCTGCCATAACATCTTTCCACCTGATCTTTGCATCTGGCAATACTTTAAAAATTACACCGAAAATTAAACCTGATATTATTAATGTAAGAGCAAGGTTAATGATATAAAATACAACCACAGTTATATCAGGATAAATAGCTTTCAGGTGGTTATTTAATGCTTCAATCAATGCTGAAATACCAAGAGAAACCAGCAGTAAGAAACCTAAGCTTATTATAACAGAGAATGAAAGAAAACGATTCTGTAACATTTTAAGCCAGCCTCTTTTTGGCTTTGGTTTTAAACCCCAAATACGGTTAATAGAATCCTGCATATCACCAAATACAGATGTTGCGCCCAATAATAAAGTGATAATCCCGATTATGGCGGCAATTTTTCCTTTGCCTCCAATAGCTGCACTTTTAATTATTTGAGCTATTTGCATTGCTGTATCATGACCAACAAATTTATCGAGCTGGTTTATTACTTCTCTTTGTGCATTAAGGCTTCCACCCAAAAAAATTCCACATAAGGAAATAATAACCACCAGTAAAGGGCCCATTGAAAAAACAGTATAGTATGCAAGCGATGCGCTTAACTTGGTAACGTTATCATTACTAAAACCACTAAAAGAATTTTTTAAAACCTCCCACATTCCTTTAAACGAAACTTTTTCTTTCATGAAAAACATTTCTCTGGTAACTGCAAAAAAGTTACCAATAATTATTTAAAGAAATAAAGAAGTTATCAAAGCCTCCCAAGACTAATACTTCCACCGCACAAATGCTTCCATTGCAGCATAACGTGTTAGGCCAAGTGTTGCATACATATCCGCTGTGTTTGCATTACGCTCTTCAGCACGTTGCCAAAATTCCCGGTTATCACTCCCCTGAAACGGCACCATATCTTTCTGGCTTTGATGAATAAATATACCATAACGTTTTTTCATTACCTGTTCAGGGCTCATTGGAATTGCCATCTCAATATCTTCGATATTCCACTCCTGCCATGCACCTTTATATAACCATAACCAGCAATTATTTATCCATTTGTCACCGGCTTCTTTACAAAATTTTAAAGCGGCCGCAACAATATTAAAACAAGTAAGGTGTGTGCCATGCGGATCAGCAAAATCGCCAGCGCAATAAATCTGGTGTGGTTGTACCTGCCTTAATAATTTAACTGTAATATCAACATCTTCCTGGCTCATCGGCTTTTTATCAATAGTTCCGGTTTCATAAAAAGGTAAATTTTGAAAATGGATCTGTTCATCTTTTAAGCCAACATATCGGCAAGTAGCTTTTGCTTCGCAGCGGCGTATCAATCCTTTTATTTCTCTTATCTGGGTAGTATCTCTTTGGTTAGATTTTTTATCAGCGAGAAACGTTCTTGCATCTTCTAATATCTTATGGCTTTTTGCATTATTCATTTCAAACAAATCTTCAAAGCCAACAGCAAAATCTATAAAACGTGTTACAAATTCATCGGTAACGGCAATGTTGCCACTGGTTTGATAAGCTACATGCACTTCATGCCCCTGGTCGTGCAAACGCATAAATGTTCCACCCATACTTATTATATCATCATCAGGATGTGGTGAAAAAATAATGCAGCGTTTAGGATATGGTTCGCTGCGTTCAGGATGCGCCGGAATAAATGCATCAGGTTTACCACCAGGCCAGCCGGTTATGCTATCGCGCAATAAATAATAAACCTGCAGGTTGATCTCATAAGCTTCGCCTTTTTCAGCAAGCAACTCTGCTAAACCATTTTCACGGTAATCATCATTGGTTAAACTTAAAACTGGCTTTTGTAATTTTAAAGCCATATTTATAACTGCCCGCTTAATCATTTTTGCGGTCCATTCAACTTCGCCTGCAAGCCATGGCGTTTTAAACCTTGTAAGTTCTGTAGCTGCATTTTTATCAAGCACAAATGTGCAGTTGTTATGTTGCTGCAAAATACTTGCAGGCACCTGTTCTGTAACGTCATCTTCAACCGCTTTTGCAACAATGGTTGCTTTTTGCCCCCATGCCATTAATAAAATACGTTTTGATTTCATAATGGTGCTTATACCCATGGTTAATGCAAGCCTTGGTACTTTGGAAATGTTATCAAACTCTCTTGCGTTAGCATTACGTGTATTATTATCAAGATTGGTAAGCCTTGTTTTTGAATAACGGCTTGAGCCTGGTTCATTAAAACCAATATGACCGTTATTACCAATTCCAAGAATCTGTAGGTCAATGCCGCCTGCTTCATCAATCATTAATTCATATTGCGCACAATGATCTTTTACATCTTCTTTAGGTAATGCGCCGTTTGGTATATGTATATTTTTTGAATCGATATCAATATGATCAAACAAATGTTTATGCATGAATGTATAATAACTCTGCACGGCATCTTTATCAATTGGATAATATTCATCAAGATTAAACGTGATCACATTTTTAAAACTTAAGCTTTCTTCTTTGTGCAGGCGAACCAGTTCTGCATATAAAGTAATGGGTGTTGAACCGGTAGCTAATCCTAACACACAGCTTTCATTATTATTTTGTTTTTGATGAATGAGTTTTGCAATTTCTGCAGCTACATACTTTGAGCCTTGCTTAGAATTGGCAAAAATTTCAACTGGGATTTTCTCAAATGAATCAACCATAGTTTTAATCTTTTTTTAGAACCGGCAATATAACTTTTTAGTTAGCCTTGCACAAATACCATCTGGTTAAATAAGTTGTATTATAATTGCTGAAAATTAATTTACAATTGTTTAAAGCGAAAATCAAATTATTTCATTGGCAGGCAACACGCTTTTGTTTTAAAATCAAAATAGCTGCACTATTAACAATGATAAGCCTGCATGTAATTGGTATTAAAGCGCAGGTTAATGATTATCACAATACTGATACAAATGTATTAATAAGAAGATTTTTTGAAACACAGGCAAGTGTAAAATATATTTATCAATGCACATTAAACAAAGATGCAACGGCTGTTGCATGGAGCGCAGATGGAGATAAAGGGCCGTCCATTCATATAAAATTTTTGCAAATAAAAGATTCAATAAAAACAATTACAGCTGCTGATTCTTTACATCAATTATGCAATGAAACGGAGCCGCAATTTTCACCAAATGGAAAGCAAATCGCTTTTTTATCTGATGCAAAAACAAAAGACCAGTTGCAAATTTTTATTGCCGATGCCTTAACCGGAAAACTCATATCAAAACAGCCGCTTACAAATTTTGATGGTTATGTTTCGCATTTGCAATGGTCGCCTGATGGAGATTTTTTAAGTGTTTTATATGTTGAAAAATCAAGCCGTAATCCAAACCCGATGGCTGCTTTAAACAGGAATGTTGGATTGATTGATTCATCCGTAAACACAAATGTTCAGCGTATTGCAGTAATAAATCTTTCTACAAATCAAACCCAGACTATAACACCTGAACAGCTATATATTTTTGAATACGATTGGTCGCCCGATAGTAAATCATTTTGTTACACCGCGGCACCGCCGCCCGGCGATGATAACTGGTATGTCTCAAGATTGTATAAACAACGTTTATTAAACAACGATACAGTTTGTATTTATAAGCCAACGTTTCAGATTGCGGTTCCGCGTTGGTCGCCGAATGGAAAACAAATTGCTTTTATTGAAGGCCTTATGAGCGATCAAGGTGGAACAGGTGGCGAAATCTATATAATTGATACATTACAAAACAGCCAGCCAAAAAATTATACAGCAAAGCGAAAGTCAACGCCTGCCTGGCTTTCATGGCAAGATTATAACAACATTTTATTTACAGAATTTATTGGTGGTTCCGTTGCTGTTTCTTCATTAAATATTAAAACATCAACAACACAAACGTTGTGGAAAGTAGATGAATCAATAAGAGCAGGCAATGAAGAAACAAGCTTATTTGTTTCAAAAAATAAAGCATTGTCTTTTGCCTTGATAAGAAGTTCATGGAACAAATTGCCTGAAGTATGGTATGGAAATATTGAAAAGCAAGTGCAGCTTACTCATTTGAACGACGCCATTCAAAAGCCATTGTTAAGATTTGAAAACATTAATTGGATGAATGAAAATAAACAAGTGCAGGGCTGGTTATTGTTTCCTTCAACCTATGATTCAACAAAAAAATATCCTATGCTTGTTTGTGTGCATGGCGGCCCCGCATGGATTGCAACACCAACATGGGCTGCACCTGATTTTAATACAACTGTTTATACGCAGTTAGGTTATTTTGTTTTTTTTCCAAATGCAAGAGGCAGTTATGGACAAGGCGAAGACTTTACATTGGCTGACCGCAAAGATTGGGGCTTTGGAGATCTGCGTGATATAATAAGTGGCGTTGATGTTATTACAAAAAAATATGCAGTTGATAATAACCGTGTTGGTATTTTAGGTTGGAGTTATGGCGGCTCAATGGCAATGATTTCTGTAACACAAACAAACCGTTTTAAAGCGGCTGTTGCAGGTGCCGGCGCTTGTGACTGGAAAAGTTATTATGGTCAAAATGCAATTGACAAATGGATGAACTCTTACTTTAATGCTTCGCCGTATGATGATCCTAAAGCGTATGAAAAAGTATCAGCAATTACTTATATCAAACAAACAAAAACACCAACATTAGTTTTAGTTGGTGAACGTGATGGTGAGTCTCCTCCACCACAATCTTTTCAATTCTGGCATGCATTAAAAGAGTTGAATGTTCCAACACAATTATATGTTTATCCTGATGAAGGACATGAGTTTGAAAACTTCGATAACATGATTGATGTAAGTGTTAGAACAATTGAATGGTTTAATAAATGGTTGAAGTAATGATCACCTAAGCTTTCAACTTTGAAGTATAATCTGCTTTCTATTCCGAACCACAAAATAATAAACAGGAATACCTGCTAACACAATCAGCAACCCACGAATAGTAAACACAGGGCGATAAATAATTAGCGAGATACAAAACGCAGAAGCTAAGATCATATAAATTATTGGTACAACAGGATAGCCAAATGCTTTGTACGGACGTTCCAACTCAGGCCGCTTTTTTCTTAAAACAATCACGCCGCCAATGGTGATTACATAAAATAACATCACTACAAAAGAAATGTAATCAAGCAGGTCGCCATATTTACCGCTTAAACAAAGCAAAGAAGCAATTAAACATTGTAACCAGATTCCGTTTGCAGGAACCGCAGCTTTATTCAGCGTTCCGGTTTTCTTAAAAAATAAACCATCTTTTGCCATAGCATAATACACTCTTGCACCAGACAAAATCAATCCGTTATTACAACCAAAATTTGAAAGCATAATTAAGAATGCAATTACAACGGCACTCTTTGCACCAAAAATTTGCAAAGCCGCAGCAACACCAACCCGGTTTTCTGCAGCAAATGCAATACTTCTAACATCACTTGGAGAATTACCTAACGGCAACACGGCGAGATACATCACATTACATAAGCAATACAATGTTGTAACGATGAGTGTGCCGAGAAACAAAGCCAGGCCCACATTGCGTTTCGGGTTCTTTACTTCGCCTGCAATAAAGGTTATATTGTACCATGAATCGCTGGTAAGAATGGCACCCACCATGGCCGCAGCAACAGCACCAAACACAGCAAAACCTGTTACATGCGTCCAAAAATTATTTTTTCCATCGTAGCCAGGCAGGCGTGAGGAATGCCGGAGCATTTCAAATGGATGTTGCCAGTTCGCATGCCAAACATCTTTATTAAATGCAATCGCAAAACCTAAAACGATCAGTCCAAACAACATCAATAATTTTATTATAGTAAGTATATCCTGTACAATTTTTCCGGTAACAATACCACGTGTGTTTATAAAACTTAAAAAGATAATTTGTGCGATTCCAAAAATCTGTGCAGCAGAAATATTTATTAATGACGAATGAAAAATAATGTTGCTTTCGCCTAATGATGGAAAAATAAACGCTGCAAATTTGCTGAACGAAACACCAACCGCAGCAATCATTCCTGTTTGAATTACAGTAAAAAAACTCCAGCCATATAAAAATCCAATGAGTGGATTGTATGCTTCTTTTAAATACACATACGTGCCGCCGGCTTTTGGAAACAATGCACTTAACTCAACAAAACTTAATGCTGCTGCAACAGTCATTAATGCAGTTAAAACCCATGCAAAAATTAACCAGCCGGCACTGCCAACATCCTGCACCATATAAGAACTCACAATAAAAATTCCTGAACCAACCATGCTTCCTGCAACAATCATGGTTGCATCAAGCAGGCCAAGCCGTGGCTTAAAATGTTGTGTTGAACTTGTTGTTTGATTAGTTATCACCTGCTCTATCATCGGCTTAAAAATAAAAGCAAAATTTAATACGCAACTATTATTTGCGTTCCTTCTCTCA
>CAZZXW010000078.1:8717-10121 GCA_964658095.1 uncultured Parafilimonas sp.
AGTTTGCAAACAGCATGAATAAGATACTAGATGTAATTGTAATTGGCCTTGGTGCGCATGGCAGTTCTGCGCTTTATCATCTTTCAAAAAATAATATAAGTGTTTGTGGTATTGACAGGTTTGCCCCGCCACATTCTTTTGGTTCATCACATGGTCAAAGCAGGATTATAAGGCAAGCTTATCATGAAAGCCCGATGTATGTTCCGTTAGTTAAGGAAGCTTATAATTTATGGCATGAATTAGAAAATGTTTCAGGAAAAAAGCTGTTATTAAAAACAGGTGGAATAATGTTGGGTGATAAAAATGCATCCGTTGTAACCGGTGCAAAGTTGAGTGCAGAAATGCATGACCTGGAATATGAATATTTAGATGCGAAAGCGATCAAACAAAAGTTTCCTGCTTTAAAACCAACTGATGAAACTGTTGGTGTTGTTGAAAAAGATGCAGGCATGCTGTTTCCGGAAAAATGCATTCATGCAAATCTTGAACAGGCGAATAAAAATGGCGCAATGATATTGTTGAATGAAACGGTTCAATCAATAAAACAACAAAACAGTTACATTGAAATTGAAACTAATAAAGGCATTTATCAAACCGAAAAACTTATTGTAAGTGCAGGTGCATGGCTTACACAATTAATGCCTGAACTTAAGTTGCCACTTACTGTTGAACGGCAGGTTATGTATTGGTTTAAAAATAATAATGCTGCTTTTCAACCTGATCTTTTGCCCGAAAAATTGCCTGTTTATATCTGGGAGTATCAGCGTGGAAAAATGTTTTACGGCTTTCCTGACGTTGGTGATGGAATTAAAATTGCTTACCATCATGCAGGCGAAAAAACAGAACCGGAAAATTTACGCAACCAGGTTGCAGATAAAAATGAAATTGAAAATATTATGCAAATTGCAGCCACTTATTTAAAGGTTGAACCATCATTTAATTATGCTAATGTTTGCATGTACACAAATACGCCTGATGAAAATTTTATAATTGACTTTCATCCATCAAGTAAAAATATAATGATTGCAAGCCCATGCTCCGGACATGGTTTTAAGTTTGCCAGTGTTACAGGTAAAATTTTAAGTGATATGGCAACCGGCCATCAAACACAATTTGATATATCTCCGTTCAGCATTCAAAGGTTTAAACACTGATCATCTATCACTTGCAAAAGCGCCTTTAGTTGCCAGTAATAATTTTGTGCTGTATGGCTGCATGTTAACCTTTAGTTTATTACCAGACGAGGTGAATATATCACCGGCTAAAACATCAGTAAAAAATAAACTGTCGCTTTTGTTTGTGTTAACCTGGTCTAAACTTATAACAACAGGCTGTGGGTTTGCACTCATATTTATAACAACAATAAACTGCTCGTCATTTTTCCACTTGTTAAATGCCATCACT
>CAZZXW010000078.1:10131-11183 GCA_964658095.1 uncultured Parafilimonas sp.
TGCATCAACAGAAAGGCTGCGCATGTTCATCGAACGCAAACTTTCATAATTATTTCTTGTTTGTATCAACTGATGATAATAATTAAACAAGCTGTCTTTATCCAATGATTGAATACTTTGATCTGATTTAAAAATCGGTTTTGTTGAATATAATTTATTAGTGCATCCAATTTCCTCACCATCATAGATCAACGGAATTCCCGGCAATGCAAACATGAATGCAGCGGCCATTTTTGTTTGCGCCAAACTATGATTATTCAAGAATCTTGGAAGATCATTGTTTTCCATAAAACGCAACCGCAAATGCGATGAGTCGCCACTGAATAAAGCATTGGTTAATTTTTGTCCGCGTTTGTTTTCATCAGGATAATTAAAAATGGTAAGGCTGTTTTTTGCGTCATAATCATATTGCCAGCTCCAGTGCGAAATCCAGTTTGTATCAATGCGCCAATCATACGCTGCATCATAACCTTCGCTGTAAACTTTTTTTCTTGCGCCTTTATCTTCTGCCAATAATAAAATATCCGGCTTAATACTTTTTAATTCCGTTTGTAATTGTTTACCAAACGCATCATTTCTTGCATTTAAAGCCCACATTGCATCAAACCTGTAACCATCCAAATCAAATTTTTGAAGCCAGTATTTGCAGGCTTCAATTATCCATCGCTGCACTTCCTCATTATCATAATTAAGATTGATCAGTTGTTTCCAGAAATAGTGATAAAAGCCAATAGAATCCTGTTTGTACAAAGAAGAATATTGCGCTCCATCATTTGTATGCTGATAAAAATTATAGTAATGCGAATCACTGCCATTAGCAATAACATCCTTCGCATAAGGATGAAAAACAGAAGTGTGATTTGGCACAAAATCAAAAAGCACTTTCATGCTCAGGCGCTTTGCTTTTGTGATAAGATTTTGCAGTTGTTGCTCACTTCCAAGATCAGTACGCAACGAAAAATAATCAGTAACATCATAAGCCTGTTCACCACGATGCGATTTGTAAACAGGTTGCAGCCAGATGCAATTAACGCCAAGCTGTTTTAACTCCA
>CAZZXW010000079.1:0-11126 GCA_964658095.1 uncultured Parafilimonas sp.
TCTACTTTTTCAGCTTCAATGAGCTTCCTGGCATCATCAATATTATTGGCTGTCCATACAACTTCTGCGTTATCAGCATCAAGTAAAATCTTTTTTAAGATTTCAATGTTTGAGTTTTCATCATCAAGAATAGCTGCTTTAATTGATTTCATATTAGAACATTGGTTAATAAAAATCAGGTGTTATCTCGATAAGGCAGACACAGTTCCACAATTACCCCGGTATTTATATTATCATCTGCCTGTTTGTTTATAATCGTTAATTTTCCTTTTTTATTGTGAAAAGTGTTAATTACCTCCAGCCGGTTTTTAATAACTTCAATTGCAGAATTTTCGCTATTACTTTCTTTAAAGGCATCTTTTTTCAATCCAATTCCATTATCTTCTATTTTACATACGATATAATCGTCATCAAGTCTAAAATTTATTTTTAATTCTGCATCATGTTTTTTAGGAGCCAGTCCGTGCCTTATTGCATTTTCCACGATTGGCTGAATCATCATAGTAGGTATTTTAAAATTTTTGGTGTCAGTTATGTTATTAATCTGAAGCTGGCTTGTAAATGTATTATTAAACCGAATTTTTTCAAGTTCAATGTATCGTTCCAGAAATTCTATTTCCTCATTCATCTTTACATAAGATTTTTTTGCATTCTCAAACATCTGGCGCATCAGCAACGAAAAATCTGACAAGTAATTAAATGCTTTTTCATTTTCATTTATCATTATTAAATACTGCGCAGCGCTGAAAGAGTTGTAAATAAAATGCGGATTCATTTGCAACCTGAATGCCTTTGTCTCCATATCAATCTGGCTATTCTTATAAGCCAGCGCTTTATTTTCTTTGTTGAGGCGGGTGTACATGCGATCATAAAAAAAAATGCCTGCGGCCAACGCCACTAATAAAACCAGGCTTACAATAACATCAAAATCCATATAAGGAAAAGAATTAAATTAAAATCGTCTGTTAAACAAAGTAAAGCTTATATCAGTAATGAAAATAAATACTGTTTTTTTTGGCTATACATTTATTTAAATGCCATCATTAGTTTGAATTTATCTATGTGTATAATAGATCAGTTACACAGGATAAGAATTGATTTTACGTTAGGACTAACCGGAGATATTGTAAGCAGATGTGTCTTTGTACATGAAGATTCACTAATGAATCAGTTTATAAATAAAAATGCCGCAAAAAATCAATTTTTGCGGCACGGTTATAATTTAAGATCTATTGCTTTGGTGGTGCTGTGCTTGTTGAATCAGTACTCATGCTCATCCCTGAAGTTGAAGATGTATCTTTCGTCATTTTGCCTTTTTTATGCATTTTCATTGAACCATGATGCATACTGTCACTCATCATTGGTGGCGTAGTATCATTACTGATGTAAAGGTTGGCTGAATGATTACTGTTTGTGTTTGCTGAAGTGCCTAATGCTAAAGCTGAAACAGCTATAAAGCATATAAAAAAGATTTTTTTCATAAAGTGATTTTTAAGTTATACAAGTTATAAACCAAGTATTATGCCATTATGGATTATACCCAGCAATCAAGCGTTATAAAACCTTTACTGTAACCATTAACTGGCCAACATGCCGCATAGTATGTTCAGCAGCATGAAACAAAAGCCCGGTAACTGTAGAGGGCAATTTTTTTCTGCCAACGCTTCTGTATTGGGTTAGTGTTGTTTCATCTGTTTTGGCTAATTGGTCAAGGCTTGCATCAACCTGTTTATTAAAATTTCTTATTAATTCTTTTGTTGTAACCTTATCATTTTGCAAGCCTTCTTCATTTAAATAACCCAATTGTTTTTCTGTTAAAACTTCCGCCCTTGCATAAGTAAATAATCTGTCAAGCACACCTCGCAAATGCGCAAGATGAAACGCTACCGAAGCAGCGCCGGCGGGTTTATCCCAGAGCTTACTTTCAGGAAAACTGAACATTATTTCACTTACTTCTTTTTTTGCCTGCAATAAAGCATGCGCAACAGGTTGCAATAAAGCAGGAATATTTTCAACTGGCCCGCTTAACCATATTTCATAAGACTGGTGTGAATGCATGGCTTAAAACTAAATATTTAAGCCTTACAAATTTATTTTTTATTAAACAGCCACGTTGCCTGCAAACCAAACTGCATAAAATGCCGCCTGTCCAAATTGTTTGTTTTTACGAAGTTTGAGAGGCTGTATTCTACATGCGGGCCTAATAAAAAACTGCCGTTATTTTTGGTGTTGAACTGAAAGTTTAACCCAGATAGTATTTGAAATTGTGTACGGCGCAAATTGCTGGTATCATTTAAATATACATCTCTCCTGCTATCATAAATTAAAGACTTTGCATTAATGAGTTGCATTACAGAAACACCAACATTGTATGACACAGCAAACTGTTTTATATGGAATAACTTATACTGAAGCGAAACAGGCAGTTCAATAAAATTATATTTATTAGTGTATGTTTTTTCAGTTTCAGGTAAGTAATTACCATTATTTGAACCAATGCCGAATGGAAAAGGCACGGCAATTAAAGAATAATCAGCGCTTCTTGCAGTATAACTTTTAGTTGAAAGATGTGCATACGCTAATCCTGAATTTAAGTATCCGTTTTTAAATACTTTTCTGTTTATAATTACACCAAAGCTATAAGCAGATGCGGGTTGGTATGGCTTAGAATTACTGTTGCTTAAATTAAAATTATTTACAAGGTTACTTTTGCCATACATAGCGGTAATTTCCCACTGCCACTTAGCAGGCTGATTGTTATTTAATATTTGTTTTTTGTTTGATTTTGTTGAATGAGTTTGCGTAATTGAGTCGCTGTTTTCAACTAATGGTTTTTCTTTTATAGCTGATGTAGTGCTATTTGAATTTTCAGTTAGGTTATTGCTTTGATTAAAGTTGTTGTCTTTTTGTTTTAATGAGTCAACATTTAAAATTTGATTATTATAAACAAGTGTGTTCGTCGTAGCAGATACATTATTTTTTTCAATTAAATCTTGAGATGAAGTTGTCGTTTGACTCTTTTGAAAATAAATCCTGTTTGCATTTTGATTAACTGTAAGTTTATTTTGATTTAACAACTGATTATCTTTCGAATTTGAAGCAGGGAACTTATTTGAATTGTAGCGATGTTTATCTTTTATAAGCGCCGAATGATATTTATTTAAACCTTGAAATGTTGATTTAGATTGACCGGGTTGGTTGTTATTTTTTTGTTCATCTTGAGATGTTAAAAGCCTTTCTCTTTTTAATGCAGTATAATTCTTGTTTTGTTTTTTAAAGTTGCTGTTAACATTAATATACATATAATAGCTGCCTGAAGTTGCTATAATTATCAGCAAAAAAATAAACGGTAATATCCGTCGCTTCTTTTTTTCAACCTGTTTTTTTATTGCTTCCCAAACAGGTGCAGATGGCGAAAAGCTAAGTTCGTCCATCTTGATTTTTACCTGTTTTTCAAATTCATTTTCCTGCATAACGTTCCTGTTTATTTTCTTCGTTTCTTATGCTGATCCAGTTTATTAATAATGATCTTGCTCTTGCATATTGGGATCTTGATGTGCCTTCATGTATGCCAAGCATCACACCTATTTCTACGTGTGTGTACCCTTCAATGGCATACAGGTTAAATATTGTTTGACAGCCGGTTGGCAATTGCCTGATAAGATTAGCAAGTTCTTTTGCGTCTAAACTAACCTGTGGGTTTTCGTTTGAAACAGGATGAAGCTTTACTTCATCGTAAGAAAGATCTGCACTGTAGCGCTTGTTTTGTTTAAGATAATTAATTGCTGTGTTTACTATTATACGGCGTATCCATGCGCCTAATTCTCCTTGTGCTTTGTAAGTATGCAGGTTTAAAAAAACCTTTACAAACCCGTGTTGCAACATATCTTCTGCATCAGCTTTAGCTTTGGTATAGCGATAGCAAATGCCAAGCATAGCTGGCGCAAAATCATTATATAATTTTTTTTGCGCTTCACCTGAACCTTTAAGGCATTTCTTTACAAGTTCTTTATAATCCATCAGGATACATAACTGACAATAATATTATTGCCGGCGTTGTAATTGTTATGCATAAAATTATTTTAGTACTAGTACAAATAAAAAAGGCTGCTTAAAAGCAGCCTTACTTCAAAAAGTTTTTATTACCATTTATCAACTTCATCGGAACTTGTATCTACAGCAGTAACATTTTCTACAGTAATTACTTCAACTTCGGTGCCATCAAGCACAGGCGCATTATCAGGATATTCATGATTGAAAGAATCGAAATCAAAATCAGGCATCAGGTCGGTCTTTACAAAATCAACGGCTTCGCTTAAAGCTTTGCAGAATTTATTGAAATCTTCTTTATATAAAAATAGTTTATGCCTGTCATAACCATCATCATTAAAACGCTTACGGCTTTCTGTTATGGTAAGATAATAATCGTTGCCGCGGGTAGCTCTTACATCAAAGAAGTAAGTTCTTCTTTTACCTGCTTTAATACGTTTGCTGTAAACGCTTTCCTGTTTTCTTTCATTATTCTCGTATGCCACTGTGTATGGTTTTGGTGAATGTGTAGGCAAATATAATATTGTTTTGCAATTACCAAAATTTAGGTTGGAGTTAATTTACTTCTGCTTCTTCAGTTAATTGAAGGTTGTATAATTCTGTGTAATAACCATTTAATGCAAGCAGCTCATCATGTGTGCCTGATTCTGCAATACTGCCATTATCAATCACGATTATTTTATCAAACGCAATAGAAACAAAAATGCGGTGTGTAATGATGATGGTTGTTTTGTGCTGCAAAAAGTCATTCAGATTATTTACAATCGTGTTTTCTGTTTTAGCATCAACTGCGCTCAGGCAATCATCAAACAACATTATCTGCCCTTGCTTTAATAAAGCTCTTGCAATTGAAACCCGTTGCTTTTGTCCACCGCTTAACGTGACACCACGTTCACCAACTGTAGTTGCATATCCTTTTTCAAGCGATAAGATCTCATTATGAATTGCTGCATATTCCGCATATTGTTTTACTTCATCTTCGCTGCTCTCGTGCTTCATACCAAAGCGGATATTATTTGAAACTGAATCGCTGAAAAGAAACACATCCTGCGGCACAAAACTTATATAACTGCGCAGGCTTTTAAGATCAACATTGCGAATATTTTGTTCGCCGATGCAGATACTGCCTTTATCAGGATCATAAAAGCGTAACAGCAGTTGCGCTATGGTTGATTTACCGCTGCCCGTTTTTCCAAGTATCATCACTTTTTCACCAGCCTTTACTTCAAAAGAAATATTACTTAAAGCTTTTACACCAGTGTGCGGATAAGTAAAAGAAACATTATTAAAGCTAATGTTGCCGCTCAAGTTATCCTTTTCGTGTGTATTGATATTGTTTTTTATAATAGGTTTTGTATCGAGAAATTCATTGATTCTTTTTTGTGATGCAGCTGCTCTTTGCACCATGCTTGCCACACTGCCAATGGCACTTACCGGAAACATCAGCATGTTTATATACAGCACAAACTCAACGATGATGCCCACTTTATCAGGATTATGCAAAGCCATGCTGCTGCCAATTAAAATGGTAAGCAAAGTGCTTAAACCAACCACCAGCGTCATGCTTGGAAAATAAATGGCTTCTACCTTCGCAAGGCTAACTGCATTCTTTCTGTATGCTTCACTGTTCTTGCTAAAAAAACCAAGCATCGCTTTTTCCTGCACAAAAGATTTTATAACTCTTATGCCTGAATAAGATTCCTGTGCATTGGTAGTAAGATCAGAAAGCAGCGATTGCACCTTCTCGCTTTTTTTATGAATAACATTGTTGATGATATAAATAGTTATAGCAAGTATTGGCAGCGGCGCCAGCACAATCATTGAAAGATAAAGATCTTTGCGCACCATGTTTACTACACATAAAGTAATCAGCGCAACAAGATTTGCGGCATACATAATTGCAGGGCCTGCATACATGCGTACACGGCTTACATCTTCTGTAATGCGGTTCATCATATCGCCGGTACTATGCGTTTTAAAAAAGCCTGTATCTAATTCCTGGTAATGTTTATAAACAGCGTTCTTTAAATCAAATTCAATATAACGGCTCATTACAATCAATGTTTGCCGCATAAAAAACATAAGCAAGCCACGCAATAAAGCGAGTATTAAAATGATAAGGCTTGCTATTAATACGATATTTTTAAAATTGAAATGCTGCAGCCAGTTAACTAATATACTTATAGATGCACTATAATTTTCTTTTGCTGAAGCTGGCTTATGTTTAATGAACTGTGTAACCTGGCTGATAATATAGCCCGTTATTTCCGGCTGCAGAACAGCAAAATAGTTTGATGTAATAACGAAAATAATACCCGCCAAAAAACGTATCCTATACTTCCAGAAATATTTATTTAAGGCTGAAAGATGTTTCATCAACTGCAAATGTACAATGCACGGATGTTATTTGCCTGCAGATTGAATGACTAATGCTTTGAAGTTACCTGAAGATGTTTAATAAAATTGCCCGAAAATTTTTATCGTTGATTTCAAACCTTATTTTTGCGGCGGAGAGATGTCAGAGCGGTTTAATGAGGCGGTCTTGAAAACCGTTGACCCAAAAGGTCCGGGGGTTCGAATCCCTCTCTCTCCGCTGAAAAGTATATTTTATTTCACTTCAATTAACTGAAAAGCTCGTGAAACGCAAGTAGAACGGGCTTTTTGCTTTTTTAGCACTTCTTTACTTTACTCGATTTTACCTCGTTTTTCGTCCGACTTCTGTGAGCGATTCGTGCACCCAGGCTTAGTTTAACAAAAGTCGGACTGAACTTGACACAAGGAACTTAGGATTAACATGTTATGCAAAATGAACTCAGGATTTGAATTCGTTTTATAATCAATTTTATAACGTTAAAACTAAGTAGAATGGAAAAAAGTTTTGGATGCTTTTTTTATCTTAAAAAGAAAGGCATAAATGAAAGTAGGGAAGCAGATATTTATCTAAAGATCACAGTTGATTCAGAGATTGCTCAACTAAGTACAAAGAGAAAATGCAGTAAAGGAAGTTGGAATGTGAGTGCCTGCAGAGCAGCAGGGAAGACCGATTATGCAAAGAGCATTAATTCATATTTGGACACACTTCAGCTAAAAGTGTTTGAAGCAAAACGTCGGTTAATAGAAATAGATGAAGAAATAACAGCAGCCAAGATAAAAGACCTTGTAATGGGCAAGAAGATTGAAAAACAAAAGTTCATGCTTATGGAACAATTCAGGATTCATAATGAACAAATGAAAGCGTTAGTTGGAAAAGACTTTGCTCCGGCAACATTACAACGATATGAAACTTCCTATAAACACACCTTCAATTTTCTACGGTCGAAATACAATCTTGATGATATTGAAATCACAAAACTTAATTATGATTTTATGATCGCTTATGAATTTTGGCTGAAGACCGTTCGTAACTGCGATCATAATTCCACCATAAAATATCTGAGTAATTTTAAGAAGATTATAAACAATTGCGTGAAAAGCGGCAAGCTGCAATGTGATCCTTTTCTAAGTTTCAAAATGGCGAAAAAGGAAGTGGAACGCGAGGTTCTTAATGAAATTCAATTAAAGAAAATTTCGGAGGAACGTTTCCAGGCAGAGCGGTTAGGACTTGTAAGAGATATTTTTTTATTTTGCTGTTATACTGGCCTTGCCTATGCTGACATTCAAAAATTAAAACAAACTGAGATTATTAAAGGAAGTGATGGCGATTTGTGGGTTATCGCTAAGCGACAGAAAACGAATGTAACTTCAAGAGTTCCATTGCTTAAACCAGCGCTTGAAATTATTGAACGGTATAAAGATCATCCACAATGCATAAGAAAAGGTATTGTATTGCCGGTACTCAGCAATCAAAAACTTAATTCCTATTTGAAAGAAATCGCTGACAGTTGCGGTATTCATTTCAATCTAACCTTTCATATAGCCCGCCATACTTTTGCAACCACAGTAACTTTAAGCAACGGCATACCTATTGAAACTGTAAGTAAAATGCTTGGCCACCGAAATTTAAAAACTACTCAACATTATGCAAAGATTTTAGACAAGAAGATTAGTGATGATATGAAACGGCTGAAAGATTATCGTTTTTAGAAGTTTAGAATGAAAAAAATTATTTGTTTTTTAATGATTGTTTTGAAATGTTTTAAATGGGAATGGTCTCGGAAAGCAATTATCAGAGCTTTTGCTACAAAACATCCTGATGCTTAAAATGCTTTTCGATAATCGATCAAAAGTTATCTAATCTTATCTGCTCTTAATTAGTTTGATATACTTAGATGCAAATAATTTGATCAAAAATTATAATTGTTAATGAATAACGCTTTCATCCCCTACAGAATTTGGAGGGGTGATCTTATCGGTAGTCAGCTAACTTAAATTTGAATTGTAAGTTTATTATTAGTGAAAATGAAAAACGTGAAGTATGTTAAACGAAACACCAATGTTATTTCCAATGGCTCCGGCGGAGTTCTGGAAACAGATCAGATCAACAGTTGAAGAAGTAGTGAAAGCAAACAGTAATCAAGCTGCTTTTCAACCACACACAGACCGCCTTCCAGAAAAAGCGCTGCTGAAATTAAGCGATGTATGTGCCCTATTCCAGGTATCCAAACCAACAGTGTACGACTGGCTGCGCCAAAATAAGATCAAGAGCTTTAAAATCAAATCTAGGCGGTATTTTCTAAAAACAGATATCGAAGCAATGATTCGGCAGCACGAGCTTGTTGCAACAGAAATAAAAAGTAGTTAATTTAAACAGAGGTGTTATGACATGTGCAGAGGCCAACAGATTGATTTGGTAATATATTTATCTTCATTAGGCATTACGCTAACAAAATCAGGGGCAATGATTACTAGTATCTGTGTCCATTAAGAGATGAAAAAGAAGCATCAGTTAAAGTAAATAAATCAAAGAATGTATGGTATAGCCTTGGTGCAGGAAAGGCGGTGATGTAATTGATTATACAACATCTTGTTTGAATTGCAATGTATCAACAGCTTTACCAAAATTATCATCACTCAATCATATACAGCAGAAGCGATTTACATCAATAGAAATGTCTGGCTTTATCATCTTTGCTGAAGTAAGCCAAGCTGAATATTTAATAAACAAATAGCCTCTAACAGCAATTTAAAAAAAGAGTTAATACAATAACACAACGTGAAAAAGACCGCCGTTTCACTTGCATGAGAACAGTTTGTTAGATTACAGGGATCCTATTTTGCAAACAATGGAAAGTCTGACTGATTTCTTACTTTCTTATGTTCTGTAACCAATTCAATCTATTGAGATTTATTAAATGTCTTAGCTGATTAATCTTCGAACACCATGCTTTGTAGACCTATGCAATTAATCTTGCAATACCATCGAAGCATTTCTTCCTGATTTCATTGAGAATAGCCCTTTTCAGCTCATTAGTATTACCCTCACATACAAATCGGCTACTTTCATACTTAGGGATTTGAATTAATAAATCAATTCACCAACTCAAAAATATAAATAAGATTAGGGTTAACACTCAGTGACACAGCAATTAATTTACTTCATGAATTTTCGTTAGTCCTTAATAGGTTAACTCATTTCTTTATTCTCTTTTAAGCAATGTGATAAAAAGAGATTGGCTAATTTTTGAAGAACTTTCAACAGTAATGTCGCTTGTTCAAGACTTACTTTAGTCCTTGACTTTTTACAATCTCAATTATTATTCACGTTGTAATTTTCCAAGCGTCTTTCTTATTTTACTATATCAATTTCAAGCCCCATTCAACCTAAAAAACAAGTATACTTTTTCTGCTTCTTATCTTACGCAAATGCAATAATGACATGGTACATCGCATCAGTTTTTCACGCAGACCGTGGAACTTAATTATTCTGATTAAGATTTATCTGACTTCCTTTAAGACGATTATAAGACGGTTTATAACAGATGTATCCATATGCATGCAGCTCCCGTATTATCCGGTGATAAGTGCTAGTGCTTGAAATCTTTGCAAGATGCATTAGTTCACGGCTAAATACATAAAATGGATTTTTAAAACCGTTCATTTCCCAGTATTGTATTATCGCCATAAACAAGCTTATGTGCTTTGAATTAATTCTATTATCTTGTTTAATAGCAAAGAAAAATCTCGAAATTTCAGGTAAAATGGCCAATGGTTAATTTGACTACGGTTAACAAAATACTATCTCTATTACTCTATTTTTTGCCTTTTACTTTTTTTTTGCATCGGCTTGTCTTTATCTCCACTGATTTTTGCATCGCTCTTTGCTGTTTGCTTTTCCGAAACGGTTTGTTTGTTGTCTTGTTTATTTGTTTGCTCCTTTCTTTCACTTTGCATCAGATCACTCAGCTTAATTTTATTCATGTTTGAATCAAACGCATTTAATGATTTGAAAGCAAGATTTGGCGTTAGGTAAATCTTTTCTTCGTTACCATGAACATGTAGCGTTGCCGATTGAAGGTTGCCTCTTTGTAAAGACCTTATCAAATTTGCTTTGTATTGTTCATTGTTCAATTCCTTGATCTGATATTTTGATAAAGTCTTTTCTAAATCAAAACCGTAATTCTGGTGATACTGGTTTATTTTATAGTTACCGTTGTCAGTAGTGTTCTTAAAATCAAGCTGAAGCCAGGCTGAGTATTTTTCATCTTCTTTAGTATTGAGTGTTTTATGTACAGCTCTTCCATCAAGCATATTATAGCCTTCTTTTAAGGTAATGCCTTTATCAGGATAGAAAGTTTGTTTTACTGCATCCTGTTGGTTTTGCTTTTTTAATTCAAGATTATAATTGTTGAAAAAGAACCTGTCTGATTCAGCAGACTTTTTAAAATGCAATGTTGCAGAAACCTTATCTGCTCCATACTCCTTGTTCATGTTCAATGTAAACTCTGCATTTTGTTTTTCCAGGTTTTTGCGCAGGTCATCGTTTAAAGTATCTCCAAATCCTGTATTCTTTAATTGGTTAGTGAGATACTCGTAATTTTTTTCGTTCATAAAATTTATTTTTTATTGTGAATAATAGAAACCGTTTTATAATTGTTTGATAGCAACAGCTTTCATTAATGGCCGGTTTCTCAGGTTGA
>CAZZXW010000080.1:0-11091 GCA_964658095.1 uncultured Parafilimonas sp.
TTACCGCCTAATGAACCGCTTGTAAGTGTTCCGCAATAATTTAATGGAGTAGTTGCTATTGTTGCAACCGGTGTGGCGTAATAATTTACGGTTACATTCGCTGTTGCAGGCGTACAGATTCCATTACTAACTGTCCATTTATACACGTAGGTGCCATAAGCAGTTGCAGTTGCAGTAGAACTTCCTGATGTGGGCGCACTGAAAGTTACAGTGCCGGGGCCTGATACTAATGACCATGCGCCGGTTGCAGGTACAATTGGTGTATTACCGCCTAATGAACCGCTTGTAAGTGTTCCGCAATAATTTAATGGAGTAGTTGTTATTGTTGCAACCGGTGTGGCGTAATAATTTACAGTCACCTCTGCATAAACAGGACTACATGAGCCATTGCTCACTGTCCATCTGTATACATAAGTTCCATAAACAGTCGCCGTTGCTGTTGAACTTCCGGATGTTGATGCACTGAAGGTGGTTGTGCCTGGACCGGATGTCTGTGTCCATAATCCAGTTGCCGGTGTGGTCGGTGTGTTACCACCTAATGATCCGCTGGTTAGCGATCCGCAATAACTTAATGGCGTAATTGCCACTGTTGCTACCGGCGTAGCATAAACCGTAAAAGAAGTGGGGGAGCTTGAACCTGTGTTAGTACCTATTTTTACTGTTACAAACCCTGTAGTGCCGCTACCAATTATCGCAATGATTTTTGATGCTGTATTGGAAGTAATTGATGAAACAGGCGTACCTCCAATTTGTACGTTGGCAGCAGTAGCACCAGCTAAGTTATAACCATTAATAGTTATACTGGTTCCCTGGCAACCACTTGTTGAACCGAGACCTGTTATAACCGGCGCTGATGTGGTACTGCTAACTGTTGTTGTTGGATCTGTAGTTTGTGATTTACGAACCCTTACCCAGTCAACCGATGTTTGTGTCCCCGATACTTCTGTATTATTAATTGTAATATATCTAACATTCGTCACTAAAGTGGTATTTCGATTTACCGCATCAAGTGCAGCCCCAGTGGCATAATTATAAGTGTACCAGTTATAAGTAGAGCCATCTGTGATTAGCCATCTTGTCAAATAATCGGTATTATTAGCCAATAGATTACTTGCTGTAAAAGCTCCGTTCCAAAATATTTTTGAAGCAGTCTGTGAGGTTGCGGCACTTGAAAAATAACCATAATCACCTAGTGCAATAGGTGAACCTCCTCCTAATGAAGTCGTTGCATAAAACCTATTACGATTATATCCGACTTCTTTATGTTTTGTTTCAAGGAAAAAAGAAGTTGAAGCGGGAGTAAATGCAGAAGAAATATATACAGTAGATGAGGCATTTGTTGTATTATTAGTTAAGGTTACATTACCTCCCGTAACACCAATCGTATTGCCTGTACTAGCACCTTGAGACCAATTGGCTGCTAAACTTGTACCTAAAAAGTCATCAAAGAAATCAAAAGTACTCGCACCACTGCTTACAGCAGTTGCCGAAGCATTACCGTAATACATGGTAAGAGGCGAGCCAGCCGTAACAATTTTTACCCAAATAACAGATGTTCCATTATTAGCAAATGATTCAATCCAATAAGGGCATATAGTATTTGTATTATCATAAAACCGTAAATCACTTCCATCAGCATTTACATTGGTATAGGGATTACCCATAATTGCTGTAGTCAATGTAACCTTAACCTGGTAATTTGGAAGTGTAGTAGGTGTACTTAAGGTAATTGAGCGTGAATAACCCCATGGCGCACCAGGACCTTGAGCCGACACATCATAACTCTTCATTATCAAACAAAACAAAACAGCTAAAAAAGCAAGGGCAGTTTTTTTGCAGTTAGTAATGGTAGTAGAAATTTTCATTTGTAGATATTTAATCTATATTATTATTTTATGCTTTGGCGGTTTACCAAAAGCAGGTTGTTGTAGTTAATAAGCTGTACACGTAAAAACTGGTTGTGTTTACACACATCAGGATATAAAAATAGAAATAGTATAAAAGGCAATTTTATCAAACTCGTAAACACCCTATTTCTTAAAGTAAGCGTGCAAAACAGGCTGGTTACCTGTAAAATTGCAGGGATGGATAAGCATTGTAGCAGCTTGTTACATTTTAAAAATGATGATCCCATTTTCATAGTTTCAGTTATAATTTCTCATCACATATTTACTCAAAAGCACATGCTTAAGCAGGGGATAAATTATTTTGCTTTAAATGGGATACTTGGAATACGGATTACGTACGGATAATACGTAGGGCAGCGAATATAAAATAATTTAGAGAAAAATATAAAATAATTAGTAATAACGCAATTATAGTTAACAGGAATTATTATAGCAGTCAACGTCAACTTAAGATGTATTTGCCCTTTGTTAGATAATATATCAGCCATTTTCAGCCTTATTCTCACTAACAAACCCACATAAGAAATATTAACTTAAGCTACTATCTACGTACTTTATTTGTATATATACTAATAAAGCATTATACTCAAATCAGCCTGAATTAATGTTTTGTCAGAATTATAAAGCAATATTAAAAGTTATTACCTGTTTCAACCCATTTGTAAGCTCTTATAGGAAACATTTCATTACGCATAGTTAAATCACGAAATATATGAAAACTATCAATTTAGTATATCTACTAGATACTGGATACATTAAGGCAGGATGAAGGCACTATTAAGGCGCCATAAAGGCACTTTATTGCACTCATATTAATTGAATCAAATGAACATAATAATGTATTGTCTTCGCTAACAGCCAAAAGCCAACAGCTACAGCTTTCATCACCTTACATCAAAATCCACCACCACCTTTTCCGTAACCGGGTGGCTTTGGCAGGTAAGGATAAAAGCCGCTTCAACTTCCTCCGGCTCCAGCCCATAACAAACATCCATGCTTACTTGGCCTTCTGATAATTTGGCTTTGCAGGTAGTGCAAACACCGCCCTTGCAGGCATAAGGCAGGTCAGCGCCGGTGCTTAAAGCAGCATCAAGAATACTGATAGAATTAAAAGGCAGGTCAAACTGAAAGCTCCTGCCATCAAGCTTAACAGTGATCTGCGAAACAGCAGCAGTTGATTGTTTAAGCTTTGTTACAGCAACAGGAGGTAAAGTATTAAACAACTCAAAATGAATATGTTTTTTATCAATGCCCTTTGATATAAGCCAGTTGCGTATTGCAAAGATCATCGCTTCAGGACCACAAATAAAAAATGCATCCGCCTTCAGCGGCATTATGTATTTAAAAACCTGTTCGCATTTCGCAGCATTAATCCTGCCTTCATTCAAAGGCGCTTCCGTTTGCTCACGGCTAAGTACATGTATTAACTGGAAACGTTGCATATACTTATTCTTCAGCGCCTCAATTTTTTCTTTAAAGATAATGGATTGAATGGTTTTGTTGCCATAGAGAAGCGTAAAGCTGCTATGTGGTTGTTGCACCAACCCTGATTTTATCATTGACAGAATTGGTGTAATGCCACTGCCCGCAGCAAAGAAGATATATTGTTTTGCTTCATCAGTATGTGGCAAGATAAAATTGCCTAACGGTGGTAATAACTCGACTGCATCACCGGCTTTTATAACATGGTTGGCAAATGCGGAGAAGATGCCGCCTTCAATCTTTTTAACCGCAATGCGCCATTCTTTATCTGCCGGTGAGCTGCACAAAGAGTAAGAACGGCGTACACTTTCATTATTAATATCAGCACGTATAGTTATATGCTGGCCAGGTTGGTAAGAGAATTGTCCATGCAGGCTTTCAGGTACATCAAACAAAACAGAAACGCACTCATTTGTTTCTTTGCGCACTTCTTTAATGCGTACACGCTCAAAATGTGTTGACATGAAAATTAAGCAATCATTATTTTTTTAAACCGTCTATTAAAATAGTCATCATATTCTCTTCTAATTCTTCACCACTTATTTTATGCGTGCTGCGGTGCCAGCTTTCAATGCCGCTTACTGCATGCAACACAATTAGCACGGCAGTTGAAGCGTCTATCTTATTGATAACACCGCTTTCAATGCCTTGCTCAATAATGGCTGCAAAGCGTTTGCGGTAACTGCGCCGCTGGTTTTGAAAATTAGAAAGATAAGGATCAGCAAGATAGCGCCACTCACGGTCGCTCACATACACTTCTTCAAAGTTCTCCAGCATCTGGCGTATGTGAAAGCGCAGCAGCGTTTCAAGTTTACCCAGCGGTGGTTTGCCTGATGTTTCCACCTCATTAATATGCGCATTAAAAATGTTGGCAATATCAAAACATATATCATGCAACATCTCGGCTTTTGAACGGATGTGATTATACAAGCTTGCTGCTTCCACACCAACCTTCACAGCAAGATCACGCATGCTGGCAGCCTTATATCCTTTCTCATGAAAAAGCTTTGCCGCCGCTTTTATAATTACTTCTTTGCGCGAAACATCTTTGGCTGTTCTTATTCTTGCCATTTTACAAAATTAAGTAGAAGTGAGGAAGTCTGATGTCCGAAGTCGTAAGTTAGTTTCACTTCAACAGTACATTTGAATATCGCATTATGGCCTTAAAACGTCACCATAATTGTTTCTTCCGTCTTGCTGACTTTCCAACTTACCAACTTTTACTTTACTTCACTTTCCTTCCCTTCCACTTATACGTACCAAACTTGCCCAGCCATCCGGACACAATCATGTAAGTAATGTGAAAAGGTTGCATCAGCACAAACCAGATCATTAGTTTTTGCAAGCCATAAAATCTTGAAGCGGCGTACATAAAGGGTAATTCAAACAAAGCCTTGGTTAAAATAAACACCAGTAAAAAATAAAATAATGTGGGATGAAAACAACACAGGATAAATAAGATCAGGAACGAAAGATTCATAAAATATACCAGCAGCAGCACACTGAATATTTTGGCTTCTTTATAGTTGGTTGCTTTGCTTGCCCAACGTATGCGCTGGTTGATAAAACTTCTCCAGCCAGGCATTGCGGCTGTTGCTACAATAGCGCTTTGATTAAACAAATAACCAATGGAAGAAGGATGCTTTGCTTTTACTTTATGCATCAGCAACATATCATCACCACTGGCAATGTGATCAGCGTTTTTAAAACCATCCACTTCATTAAAAACGGCTTTGCTGTAAGCAAGATTAGCGCCATTACACATGCTGTGAAACCCTGCGGATACGGATGCAGCTGTAATACCCTGCAGGCTTATAAAATCAAGGCATTGAAAGATAGACAAGAACGTTCTGTTACATATAAACATAACAGGCGCAGCTACAAATACTGTTTTATTTATTTGAATAAATGCGTCATATAAGGCAAGCCATTGTTGCGGAATATTGCAATCAGCATCGGTAGTAATTATCCAGTCAAACTTGCTTTGTGCAATACATATTTCTATCGCTCTTTTTTTATACGAGTTAATATTCTGATCAATGATCTTGCTTAATGTAACCATCTTCACATTTGAATGCTGTTGCATAAAAGATTCAACAATAGCAGGCGTTTCATCAGTTGAAAAATCATCTGCTATAATTATTTCAAACAGCTCTTTCGGATAATTATTATCAAGTATAGATTGAATGCAGGCACCAATATTTTCAGCCTCATTTCTTGCCGGGATGATGATTGAAAAACCTGTTGCAGGCTTAAGGTTTTCTTTTGGTTGAAACTGCTTAAGCCTGCTGAACCAAAAGAAGTAAAGATTAATCAATAAAAGATAAATAATAAGCAATGCGGCATTAAAATAAATAAAGTAGGTTATAACCTGCATAAGCAAATAAAGTCAGAATTGGTTATTTAGCAAAGCAACGATATGCGAAGCATAATTTTCACTTAGTAAACGATGGCCTGCATCAATTGTTGTAATGCGTATGTTAGGTGAATACTTAAATACATCAGCATGCTTGCTTAAAATTATCTTGTCAAACTTTCCGAATAAAAATTGCATAGTAATATTTTTTTCAGCGGTTAGTTTTTTTATTGCATGAAGATCCGGTTTAAATTTTTTCATGCAGGTCCATCTTTTATACAATAATGATCTTTCGCTTTTATCATCTAAGTAATAATGAATAAACTTTACAATGCTTTTGTTCAGCAGGTTTGCTTTATCAGCAAAAGCAAGAAAGCAAAAAAGGTATTGTGGATGCTTCATGGTAAGTGAAAACAATTTGTTTCCTAACCAGGTTTCCGTGGTAAGCCAATACCAGAAATTAACATGCAAGCCATCCGGTGCAATTAAAACGATGTGTTCAATTTTATCAGGAAACTTTTGTAAGAAGAACAAAGCAATTCTTCCGCCAAAACTAAAAGCAAGTATTGAAAATGTTACATGATTTGGATTGATAAAATTGAACAGGTTCATTAAATCTTCTGCTGTAAATAAGGCTTGTTCATTCCATATTGTTGCGCCATGAAAAGGAAGATCAATCGCATACAAAGTATAAACAGAACCAAGCTGCTGTTCTAAAAAAGAAAACGATGTACCGTCTTCACCGTAACCTTGCAAACAGAATAAAATCTTTGGGCCATTGCCAAATTTACAAAAGTTGATGGTTGAATTTTTAAAGCTGATTTGCTGCGGCATAAACACATCGTATCAAAATTTTCAAACACACATTGCTGATGTGCTAAAGATATATAATTTTGAAATAGTTGCATAAACAACTATATGCCGGTTAACCAATTTAAAAGAGGCGAATTATACAGTGTAATAAATGGAATGGCAAGCACTGCTGTTGCAAGAAAATTGCAGAAACATTTTCGCAATGCAGGCTTGGATATAACTATTGAACAATGGACGGTGTTATATCATTTATGGAAAGAAGATTGTTTAAACCAGCAGGAATTATGCAATCGTACTTATCGCGATAAGCCAAGCACAACAAGGCTTATTCATAATCTTGAAAAACAAAAACTGGTAAAGCGTTCATCCAATAAAAATGATAAGCGTGTTAACATGATTTGTTTAACAGAAGCCGGCCGTGCTTTACAGGAAACTACGTTAACGCTGGCCAATCAAACCATGGACGAAGCATTAACCGGTGTGAAGAAAGAACATATTGAAATAGTGAAAACGGTGTTGCAAAAAGTATATGATAATCTCAACAACAATATTTAATAAGCAATAACATTATATGGAAGCTGCAGAAACAAAAACACTTTTGAAAGGTGGTGAATGGTTAATTAAAGAAAGCAACGCATCTGAAACATTTATACCGGAAGATTTTAACGAAGAGCAGCACATGATTCTTGATATGTGCAGGCAGTTTGTAAAAGCCGAAGTTTTTCCTGTGCTTGAACGCATAGATAAACTTGAGCCGGGTTTAATGCGGTCACTGTTAACTAAAGCCGGTGAGCAAGGTTTAATGGCAACCGCTATGCCTGAAGAATATGGCGGCATTGCAAAAGATTTTGTTACATCAACCATCATTAATGAAGGGCTTGGCGATGCATTTTCTTTTTCAGTTGCTATATCAGCACATACAGGCATTGGCACTTTACCAATTTTATATTTTGGAACGGAAGAACAGAAGCAAAAGTATTTGCCAAAGCTTGCCAGCGGCGAATGGATTGGCGCTTATGGTTTGACTGAACCAAATAGCGGCAGCGATGCACTTGGCGCAAAAACAACAGCACGTTTAAGTGATGATAAAAAATATTATTTACTGAATGGACAAAAGTGCTGGATAACCAACGGTGGCTTTGCAGATGTATATACTGTGTTTGCAAAAGTTAATGGTGATAAGTTCACCGGCTTTATTGTTGAACGTGGCTTTGAAGGTTTCACACAAGGCCCTGAAGAACACAAGATGGGCATCAAAGGTTCATCAACCGTGCAGTTATATTTCCAGGATTGTAAGGTGCCTGTCGAAAATGTATTGGGTGAAATTGGCAAAGGCCATCTTATCGCTTTCAACATACTTAATATTGGAAGATTGAAATTATGCGCTGCCACAAGCCAGGGTGCAAAAGGTGCACTCAACATGTCAATTGAATATGCAATAACACGTGAACAATTCAAACAATCTATTTCAAATTTTGGCGCTATAAAAGAAAAGCTTGCTGACATGGCGATTAAAGTGTTTGCCAGTGAAAGCAGTTTATACCGTACTGCTGCATGGATTGATGATAAAGAAAAAGAATTATCAGCCAGCGGCAAAACGCATGCTGAAGCTTTGCTTGGTGCCGCAGAAGAGTATGCGATTGAATGTGCGATATTAAAAGTGTTTGGCAGCGAGGTGCTTGATTTTGCTGCAGATGAAGGTGTGCAAATACACGGCGGCAATGGATTTAGTGATGAATATCTTATTTCAAAAGTGTACCGGGACAGTCGCATTAACCGTATTTATGAAGGCACCAATGAGATAAACCGTCTGCTTATTTTAGATATGACTTTAAAGCGTGCCATGAAAGGCAGGCTTGATTTAATGGCACCTGCAATGGCTGTTGCAAACGAGTTAATGACCATTCCTGATTTTAATACTGATGATGAAGAAGCCTTTGCAGAAGAAAGAAAGTATATCATCAATTTTAAAAAAGCAATCTTGTTGGTTGCCGGTGCTGCTGTTCAAAAGCTGATGATGAATCTTGATAAAGAACAGGAAGTGCTGATGCATATTGCTGACATGGCGATTGATACTTTCGTTGCTGAAAGCTGTTTATTGCGCACCATAAAACTTGCAGATAAATCAGGTGAAGAAAATATATCAATACAAAAAGATATTACACGTTGCTTTATTTATGATGCCGCTGACCGCATCAATACAAATGCAAAAAACGCTTTAAATGCTTTTGCTGATGGAGATGAATTACACATAATGCATATTGGTTTAAAACGTTTTACAAAAGTGCAGCCGTTTAATTCTAAAGATGCAAAGCGCAACATTGCAAATAAGTTGATTGCAGATAAAGAATATTCGCTTTAATCATTTACAATTCTTACAAATACCATTCACCAATACGTTTACCTGGTGGGTTAAAAAGCCTTTGGGTATATTAACTTTAGGAACATTTATTTTATCAAGGCAATAAGTTGTACCACATTCATCACAAATAAAATGCACATGGTCATCATGGTGATGGCCTTCGCTGCATGTTTCTTTACATAAAGCATACACCACTAAATTATCTGCTGTTGGTATTGTATGAATGATGCCTTTATCAACAAAGGTTTGCAGTGTGCGGTAAACAGTTACACGGTCAAAATTTTTACTGCTCATGCGCTCAATATCTGCATGAGAAAGCGCTTTGTTATGTTTTTGAAAAAGCTCTAATATCTTCATCCTGCTGTCTGTAACGCTTAACTGGCTTTGTTTTAAAATATCATTTATGGTTTCATTCATACATGATTAATTTGCAAACGAGGTTCCTGTTGTAGTTGTGGTTGGCGGATGTTTTTCCTTTAATAAAGATGCAATATTTTGCTGCAACAATTTTAACTCATCAGGCTTTAAAGCATCAAACACTTGCCCACGCAAATTACCAGATCTGTCAACCAGCGCAATAAATTGTGAATGCAAGAACTGACCATTAATGCTGCCTACATTATTGTTTGGGTCATCAATCATATAACTGTTTCTTGCTGCAAGATATAAGCTGTCTTTTCTGCCGGTTAAAAAAACCCATTTATGCGTATTAACCTTCATTGAATCTGCATAATGTTTTAAGCGTGCAGCAGAATCTGTTTCAGGATCACAGGTATGTGAAACAATCATAAAGTCAGGTTCATTTTTAAATTGATCATATACTTTGCTAAGATTGTTGTTCATGATTGGGCAAACACCTTTGCAGGAAGTGAAAAAGAAGTTTACAGCACAAACTTTACCTGCCATATCTTTTTGAGTAAAGATTTTTTTATCCTGGTTGATAAATGCAAATGGCTGAACATAACCAATGATCGGCGCTTTTGATTTCCAGTTATCTGTTCCTGCAAAAACAAAAAATAAAAAACCAATAGTGAGCAGGATAAAAAAAGAACTGTATAAAATAATTTTTCTACGCATTTATGCAAAGTTATACAAAGACAAATCAACTAATTGTTAAGCAAATTATTTTGCAACGTTGTTGCAAATAGAATACTTTTGTTTAACAGTGAAACAATTTTCTTTTAAAATCAATCAGGATACATTGGGCATTTCTACGTCCGTTTTATGTGCTGTTCATTGTGCTGTGCTGCCTTTATTTTTTAGCAGCTTGCCGGTGTTTGGTTTTGAAATTTTGCACAATAAACTATTTGAATATTCAATGATTGGTGCAGCAGGTTTAATAGGATGCTCAGCTTTATATCATGGCTATAAAAAACATCATCATAAAAAATTACCATTAATAATTTTTATCAGCGGCTTTTTGTTGCTTGTATGCAAAGAACTTTTTATTGGGTTTGAATTAATACTTCTTGTTCCTGCAGCTATACTAATTATCACCGCTCATATTATAAACTTTCGCTTATGCAGGCAGATACATTTTGCTGTTGATAATAAATTTCATGCTGCTGAAATTGCCTCATGATTACTATTGTTAAAATCAATCCAACTTTATCTTATTAAATAGGTTGTACTTTACACACAAACATTTCTAATGGCAACCGTTGCATTAAAAAGTGCTGAAGGCAAATGGATAATGGCTTCAGCAATACTTGCATCTGCAATGGCTTTTATAGATGGTACTGCGCTAAATGTTGTATTACCTGCATTACAAAAAAATCTAAACGCAACTGGTACAGATTTATTCTGGTTACTGAATGCTTATCTTTTAATGATTGCTGCATTAACATTGATTGGCGGTTCGTTGGGTGATAAACTTGGACGAAAGAAAATTTTTATGCTGGGCATCTTTATTTTTATAACGGCTTCCATTGGCTGCGGCTTTGCAAGAAGTGTAACTTTCTTAATTGTTTTTAGAATTGTTCAAGGCATTGGCGGATCATTAATGATACCCGGCAGCCTTTCATTAATTTCTGCTTCCATAAATGCAAAGGAACGTGGCAAAGCTATCGGTACTTGGTCTGCTGTTACAACCATTGTTACTATGGGCGGCCCAATACTTGGCGGTGCTTTAGCTGATGCAGGCTTATGGCGTTTTATTTTTTTTATAAATG
>CAZZXW010000081.1:0-10025 GCA_964658095.1 uncultured Parafilimonas sp.
AGAACTATTGGTGAGCGTTGATATAACACGCATTTGAAGATGATGCTGCATGCCGGTATCCAAGCTCATATCATTAAGCATAATACCATTTAATGCAGCGGCTGTAAATGAATAAGATAAATCCTGGCTTACAGAAATTTGTTTTAACAAAGGACTGGTAAAGTTTGCACCCACCGTATCAATCTCAATAAGATACGTAACATTTAAAGAACTAACCCCGGTAGTAAATGTATAATCAGGATTTGTCCAGTTTAGAGTTAAAACAGTGCTGTTAGAATCTATTACACTTACTGTATCTTTTCCTGCAACAGCATTTACAACAGGGGCAGTACCACCTGTGTAATATAATTTAGCCTCATCTTTTTTGCATGATGAAAAATAAACAACAGGTAGAATAAACAAAACTGATAATCTTAATATTTTTTTCATTTTCACTAATTTAAAATTTAATACCCCGGGTTTTGAATTAGATTGGTATTTGCAATAATATCTGTAGATGGTATAGGGAAAAGATTATAATTAGTACTTATGCCCGTTCCACCTTTTATTCCACCTTTCCACTGCCAGAGATAGCTTGAACCTGTGTATTTGCCAAAGCGTATTAAATCTGTTCTTCTATAACCTTCCCAGTATAATTCCCTGCCTCTTTCAGCTAATATATCATCAAGTGAAACACTTGTTGCATTCCCGTTTGTGTTGCCATAAGCTCTTTCACGAATGGTATTATATGCTGCCAGTGCACCGGCGGTATTATTGGTTCTTAATAAGGCTTCTGCATAAGTTAAATAAATTTCACCCAGACGGAACAATGGAAAATCAGTAGAACAAAATACACCAGCATCAGAAGGCGTTGTGCCATCAGAATTAATGTTCTTAAATTTAGTAATGCGTAATCCATCAGTAAATTCACTTATTGTAGAAACGTCTGCATCAGTACCATAAAACATAGCTCTCTTATCTGTAGCACCTGTTATATCTGTAAACAAATTTGGCAAAGTTGGTTTAGCCCTGTTGCCACCCCAGCCGCCCGATGGAACACCAAATGATGCAACACCCATATCAGAATTAATAGATGAATTAATAATAAACGTGGTGCCACCATAATTCTGCGTTTTTAATGCATTATAGGCAACCGGTAAGATTACTTCAGGATTATTTATATTGTTATCTGCGAGAAACAGGTTTTTATAATTTGGTTCTAACGAGTATCCTGCATTTATCACCTTCTTGGCATATATAGCAGCGCTGTCATATTTAGCAGTTCCGGTATAAACTTGCGCATTCAGGTAAAGGCGTGCAAGCAATGCCCAGTCGGCTCCTTTATCTACCCTGCCATATTCATTTTTTCTTGCATCAAGTAGATCTGGTTGAATTGCTAACAACTCTGTTTCTACATATTTAAATAAATCGGCACGCTTAATTTGCGGAGGAAGAAAAGAACCGATTGCATCATTTTCTGTAACGAATGGAGGATTACCAAATAAATCCATCAATATCCAGTATTGATAGGCTCTTAAAAAACGTGCTTCGGCAACATAATGCTTTATTTCTGCCGCATCATTGCCGGTTATACCATGTGAGGCAACCGCATCTGGTGTTGCTTCTCTTAAGAAAGAATTGGCAACCGTGATCTGGTAAAAGCTGCGATTGTATAAGCCGGTTAAAATTGCATCACTTGATGACCAGTTCATTTCGTCAAGATCTAATATAGCGCCGTTGGCATCTGTAACCCAGGCGCAAATAGCTTCATCAGATGCAAGTTCCTGAACGTTCCAGTACATGCGAACAAAATCTGAAAGACCAGCATCTATACCAGCTAAATCTGTACTTGAAGGTCCGCTGCTGCCTGTAAGTGCAAAGCCGGCATACACTTTTGCCAGTGATTGTTTATAACCCGTTACAGAATTATAAACACTGTCTGAATATATTCCGTTGTTCGGAGTTCTGTCTAATTTTTTTGTGCAGGAAGCAAGCATACAAATGCTTCCAAAAGCAAGTATTATAAAACTGATTTTTCTATTATTCATAGCAAGTAATTATTAAGATTAAAAGTTAACGTTTGCACTTAGAGTGTATGTTCTTGGTCTTGGGTAAATATTATTATCCACACCGGAATATACTTCAGGATCAAGGCCTGGATATTTAGTTATAACAAACACATTCTGACAATAAACGCCAACTGTAAGGTTTGCTTTGTTATGAATAATTCTTCCAATATTATAATTAAGCCCAACATTATCCATTTTAAGAAAAGAAGCGTTATAAATATAATAATCAGACTGTCTTTGATATGTTTGAAACCCGGCAGCTAAGGCAGCAACAGGTACATTTTCAAGAAAGTTATTTGGGCTGATAACGGCATTTGTATTTCCATTACCTGATAAAACAAGATCATACAAATAATTACCAATGCTTGCACGAAACACTGTAGTTAGGCTCCACTGTTTATAATTGAACGTAGTTGAAAAGCCCATGTTAACCGGTGCCAAAGGGCTTTTGTAACGATAGAGGTCTTCACTGTTTATAACACCATCCCTGTTTAAATCAGCATATAAACCTTCAACGGGTTTGCCATTTTTACCATACACCTGTTTATATACATAAAAAGCAAATGGCGAATAGCCGACAGTATTAATTTGTACTTGTGTGCCTTGTACATCTATTGTTGGACCTGTAAGATTACCTTCAAACGTAGAATCTGCTGTTTTTGTAAGTTTGGTAATTTCTCTTTTTGTATAAGAAAAGTTGTATGATACATCCCAATGAAAATCTTTAGTTGCAATTGGTGTTGCATTTAAAGTAACTTCTATTCCTTTACTATTCATATCACCCACATTGTCAGTTATCTTATTAGTGAAGTTTGTACCTACGGGTAGATTTACGGTATTTAGAAGGTCTTTGGTTTTTCTTGAATATACATCAACAGTTGCCGAAATACGATTCTTAAGAATTCCAATATCAATACCCGCATTGTAGGCCTGGGTTTGTTCCCATTTTATATCTGCAGCATAAGCCACTGGTGTATAAGGCACATAAAAAGTATTACCAAACTGGTATTGCGAAGTTGCAGAAGCAAGGTAGTAAGCAGGCAGGTATGAATAATTCGCTATCCCTTCCTGTTGGCCTGTTACGCCATAACTTAACCTCAAATTTAAATTAGATATAAAGCTGGAGTTCTTTAAAAAATCTTCCTGGCTAATACGCCATGTAAAAGCACCGGAAGGGAAAACACTCCACCTGTTTCCTTTAGCAAAGCGTGAAGAACCATCTGTACGTATAGAACCTGATAAAATATATTTACCTGCATACGTATATATCAAACGGCCATAATAAGAAATAAGCGTATTCTGTTCAACATCTTTAGGATAAGTTGGTGCAGAACCCGGAACTGTATCGTGATTAAGGAAGTAAGTATAGTAACTGTAATTGCTTGCTTTATTATCATAATAACCATAACCAGCCACGGCATTAATATTACTGTTAATTGCTTTAATATCTTTTACATAGTTCAAGTAAAATTCACCAACATAATTCGCAACGAGTTGTTTGTATTTGCCCTGGTTACCCTGGTAAGAATAATTGCTGTTGCCTTGTCTTGAACTGTCAGTTAAGTAATTACCATGCCCATCAGCAATATCATATCCTAGGTTTAAGTTGGCGTGCAATTCAGGTAAAAAAGGAAATTTATAATCGAACTGGGTGTTGCCAAAACTACGGGCAACATAACCAATACTATGATATTGATCAAGCAGTGCAACAGGATTTTGGTTTGCATTTGGGTTGTAAGTGCCATCTGATTGAAGCCACTCAAAATACTTTCCCTTATCTGTGTACACGCTTTGTGTTGGATCAAACGCTACAGCGTTGCCTATTGCAGACTGATTTGCAAAATTGCTTTGTGATACTGTTCCTTTAAGGTTAATACTAACCTTTAAATCATTATTGAAGAAAGATGGAGTAAGGTTGATGCCTGCAGTTCCTCTTTGCAATAAATCTGTTTTTAAAGTGCCTTGTTGTGTTAGGTATCCGAGTGATATGCGATAAGGCATTTTCTTTGTTGAGCCGGATATACTAACATTGTTATCAGAAGTAATTGCATTTTGATATATTTCATTCTGCCAGTTAGTATTTGCGGTTCCCAACCTGGCTTTATCTGCAGCCGTAGCACTTGCGTTACTATCTACAAAAGCACGCATCTGGCTGCCGTTTAAAACTTTTACTTCTTTTGCGATAGTTTCTACAGATAAGTTGCTGTTTACGGTTACCTGGGGTTTACCTCTGCGGCCATGTTTGGTAGTAATAATGATAACGCCGTTAGAAGCCCGTGAGCCATAAATAGCAGTAGAAGCTGCATCTTTTAAAACGGTAAAAGATTCAATATCATTCGGATTAATTAATGCTAATGCACTTGATACACCAGAAAATCCTGATGTTCCATCACTCTTTTTTGGATCACTTAATGGAATACCGTCAATAATTATAAGCGGATCGTTGCTTGCATTCAATGATGCTCCTTGCCTAATACGGATAACACTTCCTGAACCCGGCGCACCACCATTTGATGTTACTGATACACCGGCCACTTTTCCGGCAATCAGCTGATCAGGCGAAGTAATTGTTCCTTTTTGAAAATCTTTTTGCCCAACAGTTGCAATTGCACCTGTAAGGTCTTTTTTCTGAACGGTACCGTAACCTATAACTACAACATCATTTAAAGATGTGCTTAACTGGTTTAAAGCAACTGTAATATTTGCAGATGTTACAGGAACCTGTTTATTTTCATAACCAACAGATGAAAATACCAGTGTGTTTGCATTTGCAGGAACACTGATCGTAAATTTTCCCTCTGCGTTGGTCGCAGTTCCAATACGTGTGCCCTGCACAATAACGGAAACAGATTGTAAAGGCCTGGTGCCCGAAGAATCAGTAACAGTTCCTGAAACAGTTTTCTGCGCAAAAACAGAGGTGCTGCTTAAATAAAGCAAAAGCAAAGTAGTAAACCCTCGAATTAATTTCATAAAAGCAATTAATGATTATTTAAAAAATTTATGTGTGAACTAAATAGAAGAGACGGAAAGAATTTTTTGTAATGCGAGAATAAGCGCAAGCTTATAAAGATTGAACCAAATAACATATTCCGGTGAAGCCGGCAAGGCAAACAGTACATATGGCAGAATTAGCTACTAATAATTCAGAAATACAATGTGTAACTATTACACTTTATAAAACAAATCTTTTAAGAAAAATGTTGCATGAAAAAAAAATAAATTTTACAAATGCAATCGATTGCATAAAGATGGTCACTTTTTCTATATCTGCAAAATTTTTTTGAATAAATAAGCTATGTTTGCTTGCAGCCTGGTTACATCCTGATTTGTTAAGCAGCTTCTCATAAACAAACGATTGCATTAAATGAACAAGCCAACAACTTTATCCAGCATTGCAGATAAATTAAAAATTACTACTGCAACTGTTTCAAGAGCCCTGAATAACCATCCAAAAATCAGTGCCTCCACCAAACAGTCTGTGCTTAAAGTAGCCAGCCAGCTTAATTATAAAAGAAACCGGGTTGCTTCTTCATTGCGCTCCGGTAAAACCTATATGATTGGCGTTATTATTCCTTCAGCCAATACCAATTTTTTTGGTTCTGTTGTGCATGGCATTGAAAAATGTGCGAATGAAAAAGGCTATAATGTATTATTATATCAATCCAATGAAATGCATGATCATGAATTAAAAGGCATTGAAACTTTTCTTGCTGCACAGGTTGATGGCATACTTGTTTCAGTTGCCAAAGACACGCATGATTATAATTTTTATAAAGAAATAAAAGCTAAAAAAATACCGGTTGTTTTTTTTGACAGGGCTAATGATATAGCAGGAATTCCATCTGTAGTTATTGATGATTATAAGGGCGCATACATTGCAACGGAGCATCTTATAAAAAACGGGTATAAACATATTGCCCATGTCTCAGGCCCGCAACAGGTAAAAGTTTTTTTAGACAGGAGAAAAGGCTATGAGGATGCATTAAAGCATTACCGGCATCCTGTAAATAATAATTTTATTTATGAAGGAAATGTTTCTATAGAATCAGGCAGAGAAGCGATGCATCATTTCCTTTCACTCAAGAAAAAACCAGATGCTGTTTTTGCAGCTGAAGATTTTACTGCACTTGGAGTAATGAAAGAACTAAAATCACGGAACATAAAAATACCTGAAGAATTTGGCGTGTTTGGTTTTGCAAACGAACTGTTCGGTGAGCACATCACACCTACTTTATCAACCATTGATCAGCAAACCGTGATTATGGGCAAAGAATCATTTGAACTGTTACTGCAAATGATCGAAAACAAAAGCGAGTTAATCATTGAAAAGAAAATTGTTTTAAACCCGGTTCCCATTTTCAGAGAATCATCACAAAGAAAATAATCTTGTCTGCATTGTAATAATTGGTTATGAAAAAAAATGTCTTGATTGTTTGTCTTTTAGCATTAGGCATTATCAGTTGCAGCAAAAGTAATTCTGCACCCCCGGGTAATGGTTCTGACACTTCAGGCACAAATCCGCCTGATACTACAACTATACCTGATACAACTATTATAAGCAATTCAGCATTTGCAAAAGGTGCAGATATAAGCTGGCTTACACAAATGGAAGCATCAGGTTATAAATTTTATAATCGTGATGGCAAAGAAGAAGACTGTTACCAGCTTATGAAAGATGAAGGCATGAATGCAATTCGTTTACGTGCCTGGGTTAACCCAACAGATGGCTGGTGCAATACAGCTGATGTGGTTGCAAAAGCCAAACGCGCAAAAGCAGCAGGTATGCGTATTCTGCTTGATTTTCATTACAGCGATTCATGGGCAGATCCGGGCAAACAAAATAAACCCGCAGCTTGGTCAGCATTAAGTTTTTCTGATTTAAAAGATACGTTATCATCTTATACAAAGCAGGTATTGAATGCGTTAAAAAACAATGGTATTGTGCCTGAATGGGTGCAGGTGGGCAATGAAACGAATGATGGTATGTTATGGGAAGATGGGCGTGCTTCAACACACATGGCAAATTTTGCTGCGTTGGTTACTGCAGGTTATGATGCTGTAAAATCAGTTGATGATACAGCAAAAGTTATTGTGCATATTTCAAATGGCTTTGATAATAATTTGTTCCGTTATGTTTTTGATGGATTAAAAAGCAATGGTGCAAAGTGGGATGTTATCGGTATGTCTTTGTATCCTTCCGCAACAAATTGGTCCACCTTAGATGCGCAATGTTTATCAAACATGAATGATATGATTGCACGTTACAACAAACCAGTTATGATCTGCGAAGTAGGTATGAACTGGAATGATTCTGTGGCATGTAATTCTTTTTTAAAAGATATAATCAGCAAAACAAAATCGGTTACTAATAATAACGGGCTTGGTGTTTTTTACTGGGAGCCTGAAAGCTATAATAACTGGCAAGGTTATTCGCTGGGTGCCTTTGATAACAGTGGAAAGCCAACAGTTGCGCTGGATGCGTTTAAAGAATAACTGACTATAAATTTATTATATGCGATTCGTGAAATTTTCATGTTTGATTCTGTTTGTTTCTTGCTTGTCATTTAATTTATTCTCTCAATCACTTCCAGCAAGAAAAACAAATTTTGATAACGATTGGAAGTTTGCCTTTGGCGATGAAAACAATCCGGCAAAAGATTTTAATTATGGCGTAACAACTATTTATTCAAAATCAGGCTATGCGCCGGGCACGCCGATGGACATTACTTTTCGCGACAGCAGTTGGCGTAAATTAAACCTGCCGCATGATTGGGTGGTTGAATTGCCATTTGTAAATTCTCCAAGTGATGATGTAACAAGCCACGGTTATAAACCTGTTGGTGGTTTATTTCCTGAAACAAGTGTTGGCTGGTATCGCAAACATTTTACAATTGCAGCAAGTGATTCTGGTCATCGTTTTCAAATTCAGTTTGATGGAATTTTTCGGGATGCGACCATTTGGGTAAATGGTTTTTATGTGGGCAATAATAAAAGCGGTTATGTTGGCTGCGCTTATGATATTACTGACTTCATTAATTATCATTCGGATAATATTATTACGGTTCGTGTTGATGCGTCGCAATATGAAGGCTGGTTTTATGAAGGCGCCGGTATCTATCGCCACGTTTGGCTGAATGAGTATAACAACACGCACATTGCAACAGATGGCATTTTTGTTTATACAGATGTAAAAGGAAGTAACGCATCAGTAAATATTCAATCAACTATACAAAACCAAAATTTCAATGCGTCGAATTGTTTTGTCTCCTCATATATCACAGATCGTAATGGAAATATTATTGGCAAAGCAGCTGCACAATCAATATCAATCGCATCAAACAATACATCAATCATCACACAAAAAATAAATATTACCAACCCAAAATTGTGGAGTGTTGATAATCCATATTTATACCGGGCCGTTGTGCTTGTAAAAAATAATAATAACACAATTGATAGCATAAAAATGCGCTTTGGTATCCGCACCATTAATATTACAGATAGCGGCCTGTTTGTAAATGGAAAGTTTGTAAAAATTTATGGCACATGCAATCACCAGGATGCGGCTGGCGTTGGTTCTGCGTTGCCGGATTATCTTCAATACTATCGCATTCGAACATTAAAACAAACGGGCATTAATGCATACAGAACAAGCCACAACGCAGCAACGCCTGAATTGCTTGATGCCTGTGATAGCTTAGGCATGTTGGTGCTTGAAGAACAACGTTTGCTTAACAGCAGCGATGAATACATGAGCCAGTTTGAAAGAATTATTAAAAGAGATAGAAGTCGTCCATCCATTTTTATATGGTCAATTGGCAATGAAGAATTTGGTATTCAAACAACAAGTTACGGTAAACGCATTGCACAAACATTGCTTGCTAAACAAAAGGAATTAGATCCTACACGCACAGCTACATATGCGGCAGATGTTCCAAATGTTTTTAATGGTGTGAATGAAGTGATTCCTGTTCGTGGCTTTAATTACCGTGAAAAATTTGTTGCACCTTATCATCACGATCACCCAACACAACCCATTATCGGAACTGAAATGGGAAGCACGGTAACAACACGTGGCATTTATATAAAAGATACCATTAATGCATATGTACCTGATGAAGACACAACACATCCGTGGTGGAGCAGTACTGCAGAAACATGGTGGAAATTATGTGTGCCAAATAAATACTGGCTGGGAGGGTTTATATGGACAGGCTTTGATTATCGTGGCGAGCCAACGCCTTACATCTGGCCAAACATTAATTCACATTTTGGCATTCTTGATGTTTGCGGCTTCCCTAAAAATATTTCTTACTACTATAAAAGCTGGTGGAGCAATGAAGATGTTTTACATATATCTCCACATTGGAACTGGAGTGGCAAAGAAGGTCAGCCAATTGATGTTTGGGTAAACAGCAATGCAGATAATGTTGAGTTGTTTTTAAATGGAAAAAGTCTGGGTAAAAAAGATATGCCGCTCAACAGTCATTTACAATGGAGCGTGAACTATGAACCCGGTACATTAAAGGCAATCGGTTATCGCAATGGCAGAAAATTAATAAGTGAAGTGGAAACAAGTGGTAAGCCTGCAAACATTGTTGTAACGCCATATAAAACAACCATGCTGGCCGATGAAAAAGATGTTTCTGTAATCAATATAAGTATGGTTGATAAAAATGGTGTTGAAGTTGCTGATGCAAACAATTTGATTCATTTTTCATTACAAGGCGATGCAAAAATTATTGGTGCAGGCAACGGCAATCCAAGCAGTCATGAACAGGATAAATTTGATGATACAGTTGCGCAAAGGCATTTGTTTAATGGAAAATGCCAGGTGCTTGTTCAATCTGGCACAACAAAATCTTTAATACATTTTGAGGCAAAAGCAGATAGTTTATGGAGTGGAAGTACTGATATTGCAGCTATACAACCCGGCATTGCACATAGCGTTATAACAGCAAAAAATACTTTTCCAAT
>CAZZXW010000081.1:10035-11025 GCA_964658095.1 uncultured Parafilimonas sp.
CCAATAACAAAATTTAACCCAACAAAAGTTGATAAAATGTTGGGTGCAGATATTTCTTTCTTGCCTGAATTAGAAGCGAAAGGAATGAAGTTTTCTGATAACGGAGTTGAAAAAGATGCGATACAAATTTTAAAAGATCATGGCTTTAATTATGTGCGTTTAAGAATATTTGTTGATCCACAAAATGATAGCGGTTACTCACCACAAAAAGGGTTTTGCGATTTGATTCATACAAAAGAAATGGCAAAACGTATTAAAGCTGCAGGCATGAAATTTTTGCTTGATTTTCATTACAGCGATTACTGGGCTGATCCTGGAAAACAATTCAAACCAAAAGCATGGCAAGGTGAAGATTTCATGCAGTTAAAACAATCGGTTTATGATTATACAAAGATGGTAATGCAGCAATTGAAAGATCAAAACACAATACCTGATATGGTTCAGGTTGGAAATGAAATTAATCACGGCATGATCTGGCCAGATGGTTACATCAATAACCTTGATAGTTTGTCACAACTGATTTATGCAGGCATCAATGCAGTGAAAACCGTTTCATCTTCAACATCAATCATGTTACATCTTGCACTTGGCGGACAAAATGATGAAGCACGTTTTTGGTTGGATAACATAATTGAACGCGGCGTTCAATTCGATGTAATTGGTTTATCTTATTATCCGAGATGGCATGGCACATTGGATGATCTTCAATACAACTTAAACGATTTATCAAACCACTATAATAAAGATGTTATTGTGGTTGAGTACTCGCATAAAAAACAAGAGGTAAATCAAATTGCATTTGCTGTGCCTAACGAACATGGCAAAGGCACCTGTATTTGGGAACCATTAAACACCTGGGAAAGTTTTTTTGATAAGGATGGGAAAGCAAATAAGTATTTGTATATGTATGATGAAATGAGCAAGGAATATTTAGTGAAGTAATAATTACGTTATCCTGTTTCTTTGTGTGTAATACATTGCAGTAATTAA
>CAZZXW010000082.1:0-10966 GCA_964658095.1 uncultured Parafilimonas sp.
AGCCCGGACCCAATGTTCTTGCCCTAAAACCCCTTAGATCGCTAACACCACCTGCAAAAAAAGCTTTAATAAATGGCATGGTTGTATCATTACCATAAGCGTAGCCAAAACCTGCATCAACTCTTGCGTTGATTGATCTGGTTGGTGTTCCAAGATTTAAATAATATCTGAAATCTCCTTCAAGCCGTACATATTGAGTAAATGGCGAACCAAATATACCTTTCTCTTTTCCCTTAGTTATGTTAGCACCAGAAACTAAGCCGTATAGGTTTCCTGATAAATCAACATTACCATTAAAATAAAAATTGCTTTTATTGTTATTCGGCTTTGCAAGTGAACTATAATTATAGTTATAAATTGAACCGATAATAAACTGCTTTTCTATACTTCTTGCAAGTGTTGTATCCTGTATGAGTGAATCAGCAAAAGCAGGTGTTATGTGTTGCGGTTTTACGTAATTTATATTAATAGGTGTTAAGTTTTGCTGCGTTTGAATACTGTTCTTCCATACATAACCATAACTGCCGGTAACTGATGTAAGCAGGTATTGAGTAGAACGATTAAAAAGCTGGTACCCTAAACTGAATTTTGTTTGCGGCACATAAGCGCTGCTGGTATTTATTTCAAAAGGCGAAAGTATGCGTGGCACATATAAATCAGCTTCAATGCCCGCAGTCAGCAAGTTATCATTTATACCAGATGATATTTGTTTTTCGATGCCTGCATTGGCTGATATAGTAAGCAGTTCCGCTCCTTTCAATAAATTCCTGTTGCGCCAGTTAATAGTAAAATCGGTACCTGTTGCATTGTCTGATTTTTGTAAAGCAGAAACCTGGAAACGAAGTGACTTTTTATTGGTTGGCGTTAAATAATAAAATGCATTTAAAGTTTGTGCAGAATCGCCTGGTTCAAAACGTACTTTTACAAACTTGTAAACGCCCAATGTAATTAAACGGTTGAGCGATAAATTATGATCAGTACGGTTATAAACATCTCCCGACTGAAACACTAATGTTCTGCTGAAAATGATGGGTTTAAATTTTTTGTTTGGGTCAATGATAGTATAGCCATCATAATTTTGAGCACCAATTAAACTGGTATCACCATTTATATCAAAATCAGTAAACACATACACATTTTTTATAAAGTAAGGCAACCTTGCCATTGTTGGTGTTTCAGGCTTTATACGTGTATTAATATTAACAGTGTTATGGCCAGCCGTTGAATCAACATCAGCAATTAAATAATTTGGTGCGAAATAATAATAGCCGTTCTCTTTTAAGTTAGCATCAATTCTTGTGTCCTCAGCTTTTATTACATCAAGGTCATAAGGGTCTTTTGGCTTAAGCAACACTTCTTTTTTATTGATAGCAGTTGCCTGTATCTGCTTTGCCAAAACACTTGAATCATTTGGATAAGTTGTTTGATTTATTTTGTATTGCGTACCTACCAACGCCGTATAAGTAACCTTTAGTTTTTTATGTTTTATTGATGTATCCATGGTTACAGAATCCCTGAAATAACCTTTATTGTCAAGATGGTTTTCCATTATTTCCCTGTTCTTTTCAAGTGTTGTATAAGTTGCAAAAACAGGTGGTTCGCCCACTTTATACTTCAGCCAATATTTTAAGCCTTTTTTCTTTTTTGGTTCTTTAACTGAATTAAAAACAGCAAGCTTAAAACGTGCACCCAACAATGTACTGTTAGGTTTAGGACGCACCAATGTTTGCATTTGCGCTGCAAGACCTTTGCGTTCACTCTTAGAAATTTTACCGGTTGATTTTACTTTTGAAGTTGAACCGATAAACAAAGCTTGTTTTCCGGTAAGATGCTTTGTGTTATCGCATGCTGCAACCAGTAAAACAATACATCCGAATAATATTAGTTTACTAAATTTCATTTTTATTATTTGGGGCTCTCATCGTTCATCCATCCTTCATCTTTGTCCGGGCTTTTCATTTCAAGTCCGGCACAATGCCTTTACACAAAACCTTCACCGGGCTTTACATTACAATCCCGCAGCCGCTCATCTCATAACTTTATTCAACACACCTCATACAACATTACTGCTGCGGTTGTGGCGGCTGTTGTTGCGATCCTTGTGTTGCCTGTTGTTGTTCTTTAATTGCGGCATCTTCTTTCGTTTTAGCCCTGTTATATTTCCTTATCCTTTTTGCTTCTTTCATACCGGTAAAAATTTGTTTAAACTTGTCATAGTCAAACGTAAGAATAAAGCTCACACCGGTTTCTATAACCTGTCCTTCAACTACAGCATCATAATCATTCATCCTGTACACACGTAATAAATAACGGTCATCTTTCGCTAACTGGTAATCAACAGAAATATCGCCAGCCGGGTTTGATGAACTTTGGCCTGCATTGCTTGGTCCTTCTACCTGAAAATTGCTGCCTACATTAACACGCAACCTGTCATTCAATAATTTTTTTGAAACAGTTACATTTAAATCAGTTCTGTTGGCTGCAGTACCGGTTGAATAATCTGTGCCTGATGTTAAGCCAACATTTACATCAACACCTTTAATCAAACTGCCGGCAAGCTGGTTGATCTGGTCCGTTAATAAACGGCTGGCACTTTCTCTTATAGAATTTTCAATGCCACCGCCACCGCCAGAACTTGCAAAAGGATTTTCCTGTACAAACCTGCCCAGCAACAGCAAGGCAAATACCTGTTTGTTTAATTCACTTTCATCAGCACGTACCTGGTCAAGTTTTGTAGTTACATCCTGCCATTGCGTTGCCTGCCTGTCTGGTAATACAATGTCAAAAGTTATGATCGGCTTAAGCAATTCTCCCCGCATGTGCAGCAACACCTGGAATGGTAGTTTTTGTTTATACCTCGTCAGCTCTTCAGTTGATCTGCCGGCAAGTGAAGATTGCATTAAATCAATTGGAGGTGTGTTGGCAACATACACTGCAGTTACATCAATATCTGCAAGTGTTGGGTCACCTGTCCATGTAATAGTGCTGCCTTGTTGTATTAAGAACTGCCTTTGCAAAACACTTAATGCAAGATTGTAAGAACCGCTTTGCAACAAGTAACTTCCGGTAAGTGTTACTTTACCGCTTTTATCAATGCCACCATTTAAGTTAGCAGCACCTTTTAATGTAAGAATATCGCCGTTGCGCTGGTCAACAACAATAGTAAATTTTGCAGCGCTGTCTGTTATAACATTTGCATCAATATCAACACCGGTAACCTTTGACATAGCTACCGAATCAAGCGCATTACTTGTGCTTACAATATCTTCGGGATGATCTTTATCAACAAAGTTTACAACACCATTACGGCTTACTACTTCTGGGTCTGTTTGCGGAAGCACCAGCGTAAAATCTGTAACCTTATTCACCTTTAAAGTGCCGGTAACTTTTGGTGATGTCATGTCTCCGGTTATTGCTGCGTTTGCATCAATATTAAGCTTGCCATATACAATCCTGTCTGTTGCCAGCGGTGCATCAACTACTGTAAAATTATTTGCTTTAAAAGTAAGATTGAATGTATAAGATTTAAAGTCTGTTGTGCCAATATCACCATTTAAAATTGCTTTGTTGCCGGTTGAATCAAGCATGGTGAATTGATTAAAATGCACACCTGTTGAGTTAACTGTAATAGCATCTGAAGGCAACTTAAAACGTTCACCGGATAAGGTTGGAACGAGCGAAGCATTTTGAAAATTAAAGTTACCATCAACAGAAGGATTGCTTGCTGTGCCCTGGATTTTTACATTACCTTTTAAGATGCCGGTTATATCATCCAATTGCCCCACTGCAAATGGTTTTATAATGCCCAGGTTTAAACTGTTCATTAATAAATTCAAATCCATTTTTCCTTCGCCGGTATAATAAGTTCCTGTTACATGCACATCATTTCCATTTCCTGTTAATGCAATATCTGCATTGTAAGCGTTTGCAGTTTGGTTATTTACTTTAAATTGTAAGTTGCCAATCGTATCTAATTTATAAGTAAGATTGCTTACTGTTATATCAGAAGTGAACACCGGATTTTTTGTTGGATTGGTTATCTGTGCTGTACCGTTAATAACGCCTGATGCAAGCAACGAATCCTGGTGCGCAAATTTTGTAATAGTTCCTATTTCAAAGTTCTTAAGATCAACTTGTATTGGTGCTGAAACATTTTGTGCGGTGCTGTTTATATTGATTGATTGATTGCCTTGGCTGATGCCGAAATTATTTACAATAACGCCAGTTGAATCATATTGAATGGAGTTACCTGCACCAACATTCCACTTATCATGATCTAAAGTAAGATCAGGTTTCAGGCTAATTTTAAAACCGCTGCCAACCTGGTTAAGCAAAGCACCCAATGCATATTGCGTATTATCTTTTTTATCCTTTGCATCAAGATCAACGCTTAACTGGTTGTTAGCGACAGAAGCATTGATTGCAGTTTTGTATAACTCAATTGATGAAGCCTTTGCGCCTTGTATCGTAACATCAGCATTTAATGCATTTGCTGTTGTTTGAATGTTTGCATTTAAGCTGTCAATCTTATTACCACTAAACAGTAACTGTTTACTTTTTGCAGTTAAACCCAGATCGTTTTGCGCTGTATTTAAATGAGCCTGCACAGTTAATGAATCACTTCTTTTTAATGAAGGCATTAGCTGCAGCACCAAACCTTGCGGGTGAATGGTTGCATTGAACTGCCAGTTTTCAGGCGTAAAATTTTTACGTTGAAAGCCAGGCAAATTATAATATTGGTTGATGGTTTGCTGCAATGCCTGCGCCATTTCAGTAAGCTTATATTGGCCAACCAACGAAGCATTTATTGCATCCGCAGCTATCACAATGCTTTTGTTAGTTGAATCTCCTGAAGCAACCATTGACAAACTATCTGCATAATATGTTTGACTGCCTTGCGTTAAATGCAAACTATCTATGTTAAGCGTTCCAACTAAATTATCAGGATTGGTAGATGAAAAATTTGCAAGTACATGGCCACTTACACTTAATGTGTCAGTCATTAAATTTAAAGCCTTTGCATTTAATGTATCAAGTTGAAGATCTAACTTAACCGGTGCATAAGGTAACGTGTGCAGATCTGCGGTTGCATCAAGATTTAAAGAAATGTTTGGATCATTAATAGAAGCTGTTGTATGATTGATACCTTTATCAATTGTGCCATCAAGTTTTAAGCCTTTATATGTATAACCTTTAACCTGTGCAGATACAACATCAGCGCTATACTTTGCATTGGCTTTTTTAATATCAAAGCCAGAACCACTTGCCGTAATGTTTGCGGTTATTAAACCAACATTTTGTGGTTGTTTGCTTAAATAACCTGCATCCACATTTTGAAGATTTGCTTTCAGATCATATGCATTGCCGCCTTTCATTGTTCCTGCAACCGTTACATTGCCTTTATTTGTTTTTAATGCAAGGTTGGTTGCAAACGCTTTCATTCCACCTTTAAAAAAACCATTAAGCGCAAACCTGTCTGGTATGTTTACTGTGTTTGGTAAAGTCTTCGGCGGCATCAAGCTTAAAATATCTTTTTTGGTTGATGTGAACTGGTTGATGTTAACATCATAATATGCATTCTTTGCATCAGGCAAGCCTTTTAAGTGGCCTGATAATTTCACATATGTATCACCAAAACCGCTTACTTCAAAAAAAGGAATCGTTATATCTTTTACATAACCATTTGCCTGCGCATTAATTTTTATAACTGATATTTTATAAGCCTGCAATTGCCTTTTATAAGAAGGCAAAAAAGCAAGCACATCTTTCATACCTATGTGCGAATTATTTAAGTTAGCATCAATATAAACATTACCCGGATTTTTAGAAGCTGCAGCAATGGATGGATACTTAACTATAAACTGGTTTTGCAACACTGTTGCATCAGTTTGTAACAAAAGATTTTTTAAAGTAGCGCCGGTATCACTATAATAAAATTGTGTATGAAATTTTTGAACATCTAAACCACTCTTTTCATTAAATGCAAGTTGATCAATATTGCCTTTGTAAACAGTTGGTGTAAATGTTAAGCTATCTCCGTTTAGTGTAAAGTTTTTTATGTGCAAATGGCTTGCATCAAAACCTTCAGGCACATGCGGCGCATTATTATCATCGTACTGCAATTCATTATTATTAAAATTGATTTTAGCCAACTGAAACTTCCATGGATTACTTAACTGGCTATCTGTCTTCGCAGCCACAACATCCTTTGTTGCTTTTGCTTCCTGCGATTTACCAAGCGTAACTTTTGTAACCGTGTTGTTAAGCGTTATATCTTTTAAACTAACCGCAAGATTCTTCAAATCAATGTTGTCCGGATGTGTAGCAAACTCCCCAATAATTAAACTGGCAGCCAATGCCGAAATATCATTTTTATAATCGAATGCAATGCGTTTAAAATCAATGTTGCCTAAAGTAAGCTGCGGCATTGGTGATGATGAAGTAGCCGGTGAAGCAACAGGTGCAGTACTGTCTTTATTTTGAATTAAAGGTTTGTATTGATAAATGCGTGTGTTAATATCTGAAACCTCAATGTTTGGAATGTTATAAATAAGATGCGTTGGATCAAACGTTTTTATGTTCGTTTGAAAGCTGCCAAGATAGAAGTAAGCATCATTGCCGGCTTCATCATCTTTAAATTTTGCTGTTATCCTGTTCAATACAATTTTGCCGATATTAAATTTCATCGGGTTGGTTGTATCAGCAGGTTGTTGAGGTTTTGCATTATCAGTTGCAAATGCCTTTACAATGTAATCGTAATTGAAGCTTGTATCCGGATTAATGCGGTAAATATTGGCTTTAATATCATCCATTTCAAGATAAGAAAGATCAACTTCATTGCTTATTAATTTAAACAATGAAATGTCAACTCTTAATTTACCGCCATATAAAAGAGTATCGTTTTTCTGATCTTCAAAATAAACATTTTCAAGTACAAGCCGTTTGGGAAAGTCCAGGCTTAACCTGCCAATAGCGACTTTTGTTTTTATTTTATTTTGTAAGTAAGAAACAACTTTATTCTTGGCAAAATTCTGAACAGAGGGCACTTGTATTAAAACATATACAAGCAGTATTAAAAAGATAATTATACCTATAATCCAGGCAAAAATTTTTAAAACCTTGCGTGCAATAATTTTAGCTTCCAAATAAATGTTTGTTTTTTAAGATAACCGCAGCTTAATTTATCATCACATTAAGGCAGATACAATGCCAAAATTACTTTACGGCCATGTAAATTAACGAACTGGTTTTTTGTTTATTTTTTATGGCTTGTATATTTGAAATAAACCCGCTTATAAAAGCCTTTACAGCGTTGCTTTTACCGGTTAAGTATTGCTCGCTTAACAGGCTTACATAATAACTGTCAAACCACATAGGCTTTATTTTTTTTAGTTTGAAATTATGCTGTTGTAAAAGCAGCTTCATGCTTTGTGGCGAGAAATGGTACAAGTGCCGGGGCACATCATAACCTGCCCAAAATTCTGCATATTCCTTTGCATCATAGCTTGTATAATTAGGCACTGCAATTATCAGAACGCCATTATCTTTTAATAAAGAAAAAAATATTTGTATATACAGTTGCAAGTCATGCACATGTTCCAGCACATGCCAAAGTGTTATAGCATCAAATGAATTTTTATCAAGTTTAAACAAATTTTCCGAAGGTTGTAATTCAATATTAAAATCTTTTTTTGCATTTGCTCTTGCAGTGGCATCAGGCTCTAATGCTGTAACGCTCCAGTTTGCTTTTTGCATAGTTGATGCAAAAGCGCCGGTGCCGGCACCAATATCAAGCAAATGGCCATTTTGCTTACCTGCATATTTTTCAATAAGATTTTTTTTTGATTGCAACGTGAATGAACGCACTGTGTGGTAAAGCTTATTAATAAATCCTTTACTTGTATTGGAGTGTGATATATAATCTGCCGATTGATAATAAGGGCCGATATTATTTTTATCAGGCACATGTTGTGTAAAGCGCAGCGTGCAATTTGCGCATTGCCATACCTGGAAAGTTTCTTTGCTTACGGTATAATCTTTTGCAGCAAAAACGAACGAAATGTTTGCGCTGTTACAGACCGGGCAATTTTTATAATGAATCAATTGCGGCATCAGGCAAAGAAACATCAATAATTATAAGCAGTTTAAACACCTTTTGCATAGTGATAAAAATGTTTATATAACCATTTTGCTTTAAAATGTTTTTCATCATTTTTGCCGCGTTAAAAAAAGCTGATGAAACAACTGTTCTTTACTTTTTTAGTGTTGATGGTATTAAAATCTTACAGCCAGGATTCTACGATGCAGGTTATAAAAAATGAAGCTGTGCGTGCTGTGCCCAGGTCAGTGCCGGATACACTTAAAAAGAACTGGATAAAAGGTGGTTTGTTTAACCTGAACATAGCACAAGGTTCTTTAAAAGACTGGGCTGCCGGTGGTGATAACTTTTCTGTATCGCTTAACTTATATGTGAACGGCCATGCGTTTTATAAACGTGGTAATGTTAGCTGGGATAACAATGTTGATATAAATCTTGGTTACATTAATACCACCAGTTTAGGCACCAGAAAAAATGATGACCGCCTTGATTTTATTTCTAAATACGGTTATGCTTTAAACAAGTATGTTTCTTTATCGGCTTTATTAAATGTGCGTACGCAATTCTTTAATGGCTTTACTTATCCAACTGATAGCACACGCATTTTAACATCAGCAGGTTTATCGCCGGCATATATTTTATTAAGCCCGGGTTTTGATTTTCATCCTGCAAAAAATCTTTCCATATTTATTTCGCCTATTACTTCAAGATGGATAATTGTTGGCAGCCCTGCATTATCAAAAGAAGGTGCTTATGGTGTTGATACAGGCAGGCATGTGTCTGATGAAGTTGGTGCTTTTGGTACAATATCTTATCATACAAACTTTGGAAAGATTGTTACTTATAACGGACGTATTGATCTGTTTTCAAACTATGAACATAATGCACAGGATGTTGATGTATATATGACCAATCTTTTTGCAGCAAGATTAGGGAAAGTGGTTACCGCAACATGGGGTGTTGATATGATTTATGATGATGATGTGCGCATATTCGGGCCCAATCATAATTCACCACGCCTGCAACTAAGATCGCTTGTTGGTTTAGGTGTATTGTTTAAAATGGGCATGTAATGCTGATACTATGATCTTACACATGAACTGATACTGCATTGTTTAATGTTTATTTGCATAATTATATTTAAAGCGAAATATGAAACTTAAGCAAGGGAATATATTTCCCAAAACACCTACAGGTATTGACGGGTTTGATGAAATCACAAAAGGTGGTTTGCCAAAAGGGCGGCCAACACTTATCTGCGGCGGTGCAGGTTGCGGCAAAACTTTGTTTGCCATACAATTTCTTATAAAGGGAATTACAGATTACAACGAGCCCGGCGTATTTATGAGTTTTGAAGAATCTGCAAAAGACTTGTCGCAAAATGTAAGATCATTAGGTTTTGATCTTGAAAAATTAACTGCAGAAAAAAAATTAAAAATAGATCATGTATATATTGAAAAATCTGAAATTGAAGAAACCGGCGAATATGATCTTGAAGCATTATTTATAAGATTGAATCATGCTATTGATTCAATCGGCGCCAAACGCATTGTGCTTGATACTATTGAATTTTTATTCGGTGGATTGGATAACACAACCATATTACGTTCAGAAATAAAAAGGCTTTTTCAATGGTTAAAAGATAAAGGCGTTACAGCAATTATAACAGGTGAACGTGGAGAAAATTCATTAACCCGTCAAGGCCTTGAAGAATATGTTTCAGACTGTGTTATATTATTAGACTTTCGTGTAATAGAGCAAATTGCAACCCGCAGGTTAAGAATTATAAAGTACAGAGGTTCTACACACGGCACCAATGAATATCCTTTTATTATTGATGAGAACGGCATTTCTGTGCTGCCTGTAACTTCTTTAAAATTAGAACACAAAAGTACTAATGAAAAAATCTCTACCGGCCTAAAAGCATTAGATGAATTATTTGATGGCGGCGGCGTATTTAAAGGCAGCAGTACAATTATAACAGGTTCTGCCGGCACTGCAAAAACAACGCTTGCAGCTTATTTTGCATCGGGCAGTTGCAGGCGCAAAGAACCCGTTTTATATTTTTCTTTTGAAGAATCGCCAGACCAGCTTATAAGAAACATGTTTGCGGTTGGTATAAATCTAAAGCCTTATATAAAGTCTAAACTGTTATTAATCCATTCATCACGCCCAACCTTGCAAGGGCTCGAAATGCATCTTTTATTACTGAATAAACTGATCAAAGAGTTTAATCCAAAAACAGTAATTATAGACCCAATAAGCAGCCTTGTTACTATTGGCAGCATACATGAAGTGAGAGCTATGCTTGTAAGATTAATGGACCTTCTGAAAATGAATTTTATAAACACAGTACTTACTTCGTTAACGCATGAGGAGATAAGCGAATACAAAGATCTTACTGTTGATGCTGTTTCTTCACTTGCAGATACATGGATAAAAGTAAGAAACGAAGAAGACGAAGGTGAAAGATACCGCACTCTTTTTATAGTAAAATCACGCGGCACCGGGCACTCTCACAAGCTGCATAATTTTATTATTACAAATAAAGGAATACAACTGCCGGCATCCAAAAAACAAATTATAAACATTAAATAGGGTAAAAATTTTTATGATAAATGAAGAAAGATGGGAGCTTAGATTATATGTGGCCGGGCAAACACCCAAATCTGTGCTCGCCTTAAAAAATATTACAAAGTATTGCAAAGAACACCTGGAAGGTAGATATAGCATTGAAATAATTGATTTATTAGTTAATCCGCAGCTTGCAGAAGGCGACCAGATTTTTGCTATACCAACATTGGTACGAAAATTTCCTGAACCATTGAGAAAGATTATCGGCGATCTTTCTAATGAAGAAAAAGTACT
>CAZZXW010000083.1:0-10808 GCA_964658095.1 uncultured Parafilimonas sp.
AAAGTTAGAAAATATAAAAGTTTTAAACCTTGATACAAGCATTGCTGATGTAACCATGAGCTTATATTACTTTAAACTGCGTAAGATTAAAAAAATGTTTGAGCAGAACCAGCATGATATGGAACAGGCAAAAACCTGGAATGATACAATGCGTTTTATGGAAATTCACAAACATCTTAAAGGCATTGAAAGAGAAATAACGCAACAATTAGGAACTGTAATTATCAAGTAAGCTATAAGATTTTTTTAAAAGCTTATAGAGCTCCGTATTTTTTGCGGTAAGCTATAATCCACGCTACCACTTCATCATAACTTTTTATGCCTTGCGGCTGGTTATGCGCCTTTAAATAACCGCCATATAATTTTGAAAGCAAAGGCTCAACGGGATTTCTATAATCATGCAAATACTTTCTATAAGCTTTGTAATCTTTTTTAACCAATGTATCCAGCAGCTTTACATTCTGTTTAGCTGCAAGCGAATCTCTTAAAAATAATTCGCCGTTTGCATAACTGAATAAATCAAAATAAGCAGAGTAATTAAATAAAGGCTGGTTGTTTTGTTTGGTAACGAGATAAGCAACAAAGCTGGCTTCGCTTTCGCTGGCATAACCAATTTGATGCGCCATCTCATGACAAGTTGTATAAGGAATTACAAATGCCGGTGGTTTCGTATTAACCTGTGCTTCACCGGTGAAGGGATTATAGTAACCAAGAAAACCTGAATAACTGCCAATAGCTTCAAGCAGCATTGGTTTTATAGCAGCATGTTTATATAAAAGATACGGATACTTGTTTTGTGCATTATGATACATGTTCACGGCTTCATTAAAAATGATTTTATTATCAGGATAATTAAAATGAAGACTGTCAAGTTCTTTTGCAGTTTCGTTTAAGTGAATAAGCAATTGTGTTGTAGTAATTTTAAGGTCATCTGTTGAATAATCTGCAGGTATGAGTTTCAATTGATATCCTATACCATAACGGTAGTAATTCAATCCCCATATCAATAAAAAAATTAAATACACCCACAAAAATTTTACAACAAGGTTTTTGATTGATATAAAAAATTTTTTCCATGAAGGCTTGGTTCGAAAGAATGCAACGGCTTTATATAAGAGATATACAGCAACAATGCCGTACAAAATATCACCAATACTAAACGGCAGCCAACCTGTTATAACGCGCAATAAAAAAGAAATGAAAATATAAATGTGCGTGCTGTAAAATTGCTCAACCCAATTTGTGTAAACAGCAATAATGTGCAACAGGAAAATAATAATGATTAATATTAATGGTGTAAGCCACCATTTTTTTTGTTGAGATTGCATTGCATTGCGAATATAAAAGTATAAGCGTCAGGCATAGTTAATATTAATTTCAATTTTAGCATTTAATCTATAATTATTTTTACAGTTAATTATTAATCATGAGTAAATTTTCAGCATACAATTTCGCAAATCAAAAAGCATTGATACGCGTTGATTTTAATGTGCCGCTTGATAAAAAAACGTTTGCAATAAAAGATGATACAAGAATAAAAGGTGCAATTCCAACTATAAAAAAAATTCTTGATGATGGAGGCAGCGTGATTTTGATGAGCCATTTAGGAAGGCCAAAAGATGGGCCGGAAGACAAGTCATCTTTAAAGCATTTAATAAAACATTTAAGTGAACTGCTTGATGAAAAAGAAATTCAATTTGCGGATGATTGTATCGGCGAAGATGCCAGTCAAAAAGCTGCTGCATTAAAACCTGGTGATGTTTTGTTGCTGGAAAATCTGCGCTTTTATAACGAAGAAGAAAAAGGTGATGAAACATTCGCTGAAAAATTATCAAAGCTTGGTGATGTGTATGTGAATGATGCATTTGGTACAGCACATCGTGCACATGCATCTACAGCGGTTATTGCAAAATTTTTCCCGAAGGAAAAAAGAATGTTTGGTTTGTTGATGGAAAGCGAGATTAAAGCAGCAGATAAAATATTAAACAATTCTGATAAGCCATTCATCGCAATTATCGGTGGTGCAAAAGTGAGTGATAAAATTTTGATTTTGGAAAATCTTCTTGAAAGAGCAAGCGATATAATTATTGGTGGCGGCATGGCTTATACTTTTTTTAAAGCAGAAGGTGGCAGCATTGGTTCATCTTTATGTGAAGATGACCGTGTTGAAACTGCAAAAGAATTAATGGCAAAAGCCGCAGAAAAAAACGTTTGTATTCACTTGCCAAGCGATTCTATTATAGCAGATAAATTTGCGAATGATGCAAGTATTTCATCATCTATGAGTACTAACATTCCTGATGGATGGATGGGCTTGGATATCGGCACAATGGCATGCAATATGTTTACAAAAGTGATATTAAATTCCAAAACTATTTTATGGAACGGGCCGATGGGTGTTTTTGAAATGGAATGTTTTCAGCATGGAACAAAAACCATTGCAAAAGCGGTTGCTGATGCTACTGCAAAAGGCGCTTATTCATTGGTGGGCGGTGGAGATAGTGTGGCTGCTGTTAATGAATTTGGCTTTGCTGATAAAGTAAGTTATGTATCAACCGGTGGTGGTGCTATGCTTGAATACTTTGAAGGAAGAGAATTGCCGGGCATAGCAGCAATTAATCAATAACGATTATTGTACATCTTTTAAAACCTTCCACATTTCTGTTGCAACAAGTTTATTACCGGTATCATTTAAATGTACGCCGTCTACTGTAAGCACACCTTTATCAGCGTTTGTTGTGTTATTGTTCACTTCATACAAATGAAAGACAGCATGCAGATCACATAAAGGAAAATTTAAATCTTTTGCGATGTTTCTTATTATCTGCGAATATTTATTCAAGTCACCATCTTGCTGGTTGCTGTAATCGTTTTTTTCACCGATGGTTGTTGGCGTTACCAGCACTACTTTAATATTATTATCCTGTAATTTTTTAATGATAGCACGATAAAATTTTTCAAATTTATCTGCATCTGTTCCGGTACCGAAAGTACTTTTATGCCACACATCATTTACGCCAACCCAGATCACAACTATATCAGGCGATTTTTCAATTACATCAGAATCCATTCTTAAATAAAGATCATAAACTTTATTGCCACCAACACCGGCGCCCATCAAATCGTAATTGCTAATGCTTTGTTGTGCAAGCATATCTTTCATCACAGATATGTAACCGCCAGGTTGCGCACCCATTTGTGTAATAGAATCTCCAAAGAAAATGATCCGCTTATTTTTCGATTTTGAATCTTTAATAAAAGACATTAGTATAAGTGTTCCTATAAAAACAAAAACCCAAATAAGTTTATTGGTAATATTCATGTGTAAAATAATTTAAATCACATCTGACATAAACGGCGTATTCTCTTTACCCATTTTTTCAACAAATTTTCTTTCATCAATAATATAACCATTGCCTCTTGCACAAAAGTGCACATGCAGGTTTTCAATGCTTATCGGGTTTCCTTCAGGTATGTCAGCAATATTAGTATGCATCACTTCATGGCCGTCGATAATTACAATCAGGCCGCTGCCAATGGCCTCCATTTTATTGCCTTCGGTGATAATCATGCCCGTGTCTTCACCAAGGCCAATTCCTATACAAACAGGGTTACTTGCTACAGCTTGGGCAAGCCTTACAAAGCGGCCACGTTTTTCAAAATGCGAATCAATGATGATATTATCAATCATGCGCAGGCCTGTTGTAATTTTTACTTCGCCTTTTAAATGTGCACGAAAAGGATTGCCTTCATAGATCATTGTGCTGCTCATTGCCATAGCACCTGCAGACGTTCCTGCTACAACAATCTCTTCATTCCAATATTTATCACGCAAAATTTTTAAAAATTCCGTACCACCAAATGTTGCTGTTAAACGCATTTGATTACCGCCGGTTATCATCACACAATCGCATTCTTTTAAGCGGTTAACATACTCAGCCTGCTGCAGGTTTTCGCGGTTGCGGATATGCATAATGCCCACATTAACACTGCCAATTTTTCCAAATGCATTCAGGTAATTTTCACCAACCTGGTGCGGTATCATTGATGCGGTTGTAATAACTTCTATGCGTTTGTTTACACCACCTGCTTCTTCCACAATACGGCGCAAAATGCCCAGCTCAAAAAAGTTAAGATTGTTTTTATGAATTTCTCCTTTTTCAACCTCTGTTCCTTTGTCTTCAGCCCCGCCGATTGCAATCAGCTTTCCCCGTGGTATTTGCATGCTCTGAATAGTGGTTTAGCAAACTTACATCAATTGAGTTTTTCAGGCTGCCTATAATATATCAAGTTTTTTTGCGGTGCATAACATGAGGATAAGGGAAGTTTTTTTTAATGTGTTTTCACAAAAACGCTGATTAAACTATTTTGACCAAAATTTATCACAGCCTTTACAATATTTATTTACAATTCTGCATTTATATTTTATCAAGCTTGTATGAATAACAAAGTTTACCGCCTTCTGCGCAACAATAAAGAACAAGGCCCATTTACGGCTGATGAATTAATACAAAAAAACTTAAAGCCATTTGATTTGATTTGGGCCGATGGGCGCAGTGCTGCATGGAGTTATCCAACAGAAATGGCCGAGTTTAAAATGTATGTTCCGGATGCTGATAAAAAAGTTATTGTAAGTAACATAAAAGTAAGTCCGGCTACACAAATAAGTGCTTCTGTGCAGGCTGCTGTTTCAGTGAATGATATTATTAAAACTGAATTACCAAAACAAAAGCCTCGTTACAAAGTTTCTGCAGCGTGGAGCAAAATTCAAACAATAGTTCCTGCTTATAAAGATGTAATGGTTGCTGAACCAAAAAAGGTTTCATCAGCAAGAATTATTGATAACCCTAAAGTACAACCGGTTAATGCAAAACCTTTAAGCTGGGAGCAGGCATGGCTTGATTATGAACATGAAAAAAATTCTATTGCGCCAGTAAAGCCTGTAAACACACAAACAAGTGCGACTAAGCAAATAAAAGTGGAACCTGTTCTTGAAAAAAAGTTTGAACAATCACTTGATACTATCACGAACAATTATATTAATAGTTTGCTTCATCAAAAGAAAAAATCAAAAAGCATTAACCTTGGTAAAGCATCTGAATTTGTATTGCCTTCTTTAGCTTTAATCATAATTTTTAGTATTGCATATTGGTTTATGCATGATACGAAAATTGCTGCCATGCCAAACGGCTTGCCAGCAAACAACCAGGCTATTGTTACAGATCAAAATAAACAAACGTCTTCTGATATAAAAGCAAGCACAAGTAGAAATGATCAAACTAAATCAATAGAAACGCCTGTTCAAAAAGTAAATAATAATGCAGATCATTTGAATGAAGGTGTGAAAAAAGAGCAAGTAACGGAACATTATATAAGCAGTACAAAATATGTTGAGCCGGTTAAAACAAATAATGAAAATAGCATTGCTGATAATAATGTTAGCCAGACAAAAACATCAAATATTACTGATGTTGATTTAAAAAAAACAAGACCAGCAACAAAACAATTTGATCCATCTGTAATTAACAACGTTCCAAAAGATAACACTTATAATGATGCGCCAACTTCAAACAATACTGATTTAAATGCAAACGAAAACAGGCCGGTTAAGCGCAGAACAAATGTTGATGCTATAGCTAATGATCAAACTGCAGCTAATAATTCAGCAATAAAAAACTCAAATACAAATTCAGGTATTAACTATGTAAACGTTCCGGAATATATTGCTATGAATGATGGCAGCGGTACTATAAAAGTTCAAAATATAAGCGATGTTGATCTTGATCTTGCAGTAGTTGATGTAATGTATTACGATGCGTCAGGCCGTTTTCGCAAAGGTGAAACTTTATACCTGCATAATTTAAAAGCAGGCAAATCCGTTAATATAAAAACAGCGAAAGATGCTGGTGCTGCTTATGCTACATCAAAAATTTCATTGGTTAGTTCAGATGCAAACGGCGTTTATGCTGTTGGCGATAATTAATATCACGCTTACTTAACTTCGCTGCACAAGTTTCTAAAATGCCTGTTGATAAAACCACAAAACATATTCTTCTTTTTGGTGCCGGTAAATCTGCCACTGTTCTTATTGATTATTTAAAAAATTTATCTGCAGAAAAAAAATGGAAAGTTGTTGTTGCTGACAGCGATTTGAACACGGTTCAAAAAAAAGTTGGCAAGCATTTAAACACAACTGCTGTTGCAATAGATGTGACGAACAATGAACAACGACAAAAATATATTCATGAAGCTGGTCTTGTAATTTCTATGATGCCTCCGCATTTGCATTATTTAATTGCACTTGATTGTATAAAGTTTAAGAAGCATTTGCTTACTGCTTCTTACGCCGATGAAGAAATCAAAGCCTTATCAACCCAAATAAAAGACGCCAATGTTTTGTTTTTATGTGAGATGGGCCTTGATCCCGGCATTGATCATATGAGTGCTATGCAGATGATCAATAACATTAAAGCTGAAGGCGGAACAATCACATCTTTCAGATCACATTGCGGCGGACTTGTTGCGCCTGAAAGTGATAATAATCCATGGCATTATAAAATAAGCTGGAATCCACGTAATATCATAATGGCCGGTAAAGCCGGTGCGCATTATATAGAAAATGATAAAGAAGTGAACGTTGAATATGAACAGCTTTTTTCGGCTAATTATCATGTTGATGTTCCGGGTTTTGGTGATTATGCGTATTATCCAAACCGCGATTCAACGGGTTATCTTTCGTTATATAATTTAAAAGATATAAAAACATTTATACGAACCACTTTACGCCATCCTGATTTTTGTTCAGGCTGGAAAAACATTATCGCACTTAAATTAACTGATGAAGAAAAAGCATACAATACAGACGGCTTAACGCCTTCATCCTTCTTTAAAGAGCATTTTGAAAAGCATGGTTTTAGTGAATGGCTAACAGAACTGTTAAGTGCAAGGCTTGAATATGCAAAGAAGATGATGGAGCAGTTGATGAATTTAATGGAAGCAGAAAAAGAAGCTATAAAAGAAGGTGAAGAACCTGAAAATGATTTTATGCTGATTGATGAAACAGGCGAGCTTACCACATTGAATGTGGATGAGGTTAAAAACCGTGCAGCAGAAAGTGTAGCGGTGCAAATGCATGAAGCTAACTTAACCTTTAAACAATTATTTTTTTTAGGTCTGAATGATGATGATACTACGATTGATAAAGGCTTTTGCAGTGCTGCTGATGTGTTGCAACATATCTTAGAAGCAAAGCTTGCTTTGCAGCCAGATGACAAGGATATGATAATAATGTTGCACGAAATTGAATATGAAAAAGAAGGTATACATTATCAGCTTAAAAGTTGCCTTGTTGTAAAAGGTGAAGACAATATTCACACAGCAATGGCAAAAACAGTTGGCTTGCCTTTAGGTATTGCTGCAAAATTAATTTTAGAAGAAAAAATAAAAGAAACGGGCTTACATATTCCTGTTATGCCATCAATATATGAACCTGTTCTGCAGGAATTAAAACAGTATGATATATTGTTTAAAGAAGAAGCGTCTTAAATAAACATCAAACTTTAGCGGGCATTTTGTTGATGTCCATAAATAAAACATTCCACCTGTGATCATCAGGATCAATAAATCCAAAGCCATACATCCATCCATCTTTTTCACCGGGTTTTGCATAAATAACAGCACCTGCATCTGATGCTTTTTGAGCAAGCTCGTCCACTTCTTCCCTGCTTTCAGCATCAATAGATATTAATACTTCAGCCGTTTTTGTAGTATCAGCTATTTCTGTTCTGGTAAAACTTTTAAAAGAAGATTCTTCAAACAGCATTATAACATTCTTGCCAACAACAAGGCTTGCAGATACCGGTGAATTACCGTATTGCGTATTAAAAGAAAAACCAAGCTTACTAAAAAATGATTTTGATTTTTCTACATCTTTAACAGGAAGGTTGAGCCATAATTGTTTTGTCATGATTAATAATTAAATCAAATATTAATCTAAAGGCCTTACCCAAATATTTCTGAAACTGATAGGTTCGCTGGCATCGCCATGTGCCTGCAATTTTATAGGAGAAGCACCATGCGCAGCATAATATGGAAAGCCGATATATCTTGTTACACCTTTCAGCTCAAAATTATTTTGCAGCAGCACTCCATTATGTAACAAAGTAACTCTCGCAGGGCTTACTAACTTACCACTGTTATCAAAGCGTGGTGCTGTCCAGATAATATCATAGTATTGCCATTCGCCTGGTTTTTTGCAGGCATTTGCTAATGGAATTCCTTGCTTATACACGGCGCCTGTTTGTCCGTTTACATATGTTTTATTATTATAACAATCTAATATCTGCACTTCGTAACCCGCATCTCCTGTACCGGTTGAAGCAAGAAACACACCGCTGTTACCTCTTGCCTGGCCTTTACCTGTAAGATTTGCTGGTTCACGCCATTCAAGATGCAACTGGTAATCCATAAAACGTTGTTTTGTTTCTATATTGCCGGCTCCTTTTTTATTTACCGTAACTATTCCATCACTTACATTCCAGTCTGCTGCCTTGGTGGTATCTTTTGCAGAACGCCATGCGTCAAGATTCTTTCCGTTAAATAATATAATCGCATCTGAAGGCGCATCTTGCGGTAAAGCACCCGGTGTTACAACAGGTGGAACGGGTGAGTATATTTCAAACGTTTCCGGTTTAGTAGAATCACCAACTCCATACTGTTGGGTAGTATCAACTTGTGCATGTATTTGAGTAAATAAAAAAGCAGTTAAAATAACTATCAGAATTTTTTTCATATGCAAAATTTAATCTGGTGCAACATACAAATTAAATTCACATCATCATACACGTGTTCAAATAGTTATATAACTGTAAGTAAGTTTTGTAACCTATACCTACAATTTATTATAATCTGCAGTTCTATTTACGCTCATCAGCTTAAATGCTGTTGCAACAATAAATCTGCGATGTAAACCGGTATTGGTTCCGGTTTTGGTTCTGGTTTTTTCACGATATTGATATTGGACAATTTAAAATTCATAGGAATAATTACGTAACAACGATTTTCAGGGATTATAATTATTCCGCTTTAGCGAATTTTTAATTTATGCACAACAAATTATATGTATTCCAAGATTTGGAAATACAAATTTTAGTTACTAATTATAAAATTATTTTTGTTGCAAATACCTTCACTTAATTTCAATAATTAAAAAAAATAAATTATGGATGCTGCCGTACAACAAAAAATTGATACCTGGCTTAAAGGCAATTATGATGATAAAACAAAGAATGAAATAAAAAAATTGCAGGATAGTAATAACGAAGCTGAACTTACTGATGCTTTTTACAGAAGCCTCGAATTTGGTACCGGTGGGTTGCGTGGCATAATGGGTGTTGGCACAAACCGGATGAATAAATATACTGTTGGTATAGCAACACAAGGCTTTGCTAATTATTTAAAGAAAAGCTATCCAAACAGTGAAATAAAAATTGCTATTGCACATGACAGTCGTAACAACAGCCGTTTTTTTGCAGAAACCGTTGCCAATGTTTTTGGCGCCAATGGAATAAAAGCTTATTTGTTTGAAGCATTGCGCCCAACACCTGAGTTAAGCTTTACTATAAGATATATGAAATTAAATGGCGGCGTTATTTGTACAGCTTCACATAATCCCAAAGAATATAATGGTTATAAAGCCTATTGGAATGATGGCGGCCAACTCGTGCCGCCACACGATAAAAATGTTATGGATGAAGTAAATGCAATTAAAAGTGTTGATGATGTTAAGTTCACCGGCGGCGAACAAAACATAACCATCATCGGTAAAGAAATGGATGATGCTTATATAAACATGGTAAAGAGTTTAAGCGTTTATCCTGATGTTATTGCAAAACAGCATGATCTTAAAATTGTTTACACGCCGATACATGGAACAGGTATAACACTTGTGCCGAAAGTGCTTGCTGCGTTTGGTTTTGATAATGTAACCATCGTTGCAGAACAGGAAAAACCAGATGGTAATTTTCCAACGGTGGTATATCCAAACCCTGAAGAAAGTGAAACCATGAGCATCGGCTTAAAGAAAGCCAGCGATATGAACGCCGATATTTTATTGGGCACAGATCCTGATGCAGATCGTGTTGGCATCGGCATAAAAAATCATAATGGCCAATGGGTTTTAATGAATGGTAATCAAACTGCAGTGCTTGCAATTTCTTACATGCTTGAAGCAAGAAAAGAAAAAGGTATTGCACAGCCGAATGACATGGTGATTAAAACAATTGTAACAACAGATATGATTGATATCATCGCTGAAAAGAATAATGTAAAGTGTTACAATGTGCTTACCGGTTTTAAATGGATTGCAGAATTGATCAAAGAAAAAGAAGGTAAAGAAAACTATGTTATCGGTGGCGAAGAAAGCTTTGGAATGATGGTAGGCGATAAGCTGCGTGATAAAGATGCTGTTTCTGCTGTTGCATTTTTATGCGAGATGGCAGCGTACGAAAAGAATGAAGGCACAACATTGTATGATAAGCTGATTGACCTTTATATTGAATATGGATTTTATTACGAAGAGCTGACCAGTCTTACAAAAAAAGGCATGCGTGGGCAGGAAGAAATTGCAGAGATGATGCAGGCTTATCGTGATAATCCACCAACACATATAAATAATTCACCGGTGCTTGAGTTGCTGGATTATCAAACAAGCGAAGGCAAAAACTTAAAAAGCGGTGAAGCATGGAAAATTGATTTACCCAAGAGCAATGTGTTGCAGTTTAAGTTAGAAGATGGAACAAAAATTTCTG
>CAZZXW010000084.1:0-10749 GCA_964658095.1 uncultured Parafilimonas sp.
AAGCTTTATCAGCGGCTTTGCATTTCTTGTTTTATGCTTCATTTTATTGCGTGTTGTGGTATATGTTTTTCCCTTTCCTTTTGATTATCATCCGTTAAAAATATTCAGCAGCTCAGTTTATTATGGTGGGTTTATAAATAATTCTTTAGGTAATCTTTTATTAAATGCCGTGCTTTTATTATGGCTGATAATTTTCTTCAGAAGATTTTACCGCGACGATTCTTTCCAGTTAAAAAAGTTTCAATCATTAATAACTGTATTAAAATATTCTTTGTTCATACTCATACCCGTATTTACATTTTATACAGCTGATATCATCAGCAGCCTTGTTACCAATTCTGCAATAAGTTTTAATGCTGCAGATTTTTTTTCATTAAGCTTTTTTTCATTCACGGGTTTTATAATCATCTGCATATTATTGTATGCCTGGCTCTATTTAACAGGCATATCATTCCAGCTTTCATTATCATTACCCTTATCTTCTTTCTGGCGCATCATTTTATTTCTTAGCTGTTGTTTCTTATTAATCAGCCTTCAGCTTTTCCAGGTACAAACAGAAATTTTATTGTGCACAAGTGCATTTCTGTTATTTGTATTATTATTTATGGAAGCCCGCAATAATCCATCTTTTTCTTCTCTTGTAAGCTCATCATTTTTTATTATTTGGGCACTTATTGTTACGGCTGCAGCATCTGCACTTATTATTTATCAAAACAATATTTCAGAAAAAACAACACGTATTAAACTTGCAGAAACTATGCAGGGCGATGAAGATTCCGCAGGTACATACATATTAAAAATGGCGCTCTCCGGGTTAACTGAAAATTTCATTGAAAATAATTTTTACAGGTTTCAAATTCCGGAATCAAACAAGTTGCTCAAAGACAGTTTAGCAAACCAGATAAATGCTACTTCTTCAAATAGATACATAATAAAGATCTATTTGTATGATAATGAAAATCATGGTTTGTATAACAACGATTCTTCGAATTATGATGTTATAAATTCAGTGGTTGAAAACAAAAGCATACCAACAAGCCTGCAAGATTTATATTATTATAAAACCAGTAACGGCAGTTACAACTATATCTTTAAAAAGCCGGTTTATCATTATATATCTTTCATAGGCAGCATGTTTGTTTTAATACAGCCTCGATCATTTAAAAATGATGTGCTTGCCCCGCAATTATTCAAGCAGGTAAATAGTTTTACTTCGCAAACAAGTGCCGGGTATGTTACGGGTATTTATGAAAATCGCAGGCTGGTTTCTGCATTTACGGGCTTTAATTTTGCAGATACAGTTCAGCAAAATCAAATTCCTCAAACAAAATATTATTACACAGATTCACTTGGCTACAACCAGCTTTGGTATAAAGTAAATAATGATAAGCTTATCATTATTGCCAAAACAAATAACTGGCTGTTTAACTTTATTACACTGTTTGCTTATTTGTTTGTAATATTTATAATACTTGCATTTATAGTGCATGAAAGCAGGCGTGTATTGGAAGAGCCGGTTCAAAAATTTTCAATCCGTAACCTGTTCCGGTTTAATATACGCACACAAATTCAAACAACAATAATTGGTGTAAGCATCCTCTCTTTTTTAATTATTGGTGTATCAACCATTTCATTTTTTATTCACCGGTTTAATAAAAACTCAACCGCACAATTAATTAATACATCACAAATAATTGCCAATGAAATAACGCAGATTTTAACCACAGATAGTGTTAATATCAATGATAATATTTCTGCCTATAATAATGCAGTTAATACTGAAAAAAAAATCAGCGATATTTCAACCCAACATAACACGGATATTAATTTTTATGCAAAAGATGGAAGTTTACTGGTAACATCGCAGCCTTATATTTATAACAAGCAGATATTAAGCTACAGAATTAACCCGAATGCTTTTTATGAAATGCATTATAACCACAGCACAAGGTTTGTGCATACAGAAAACATAGGAAATTTTTCGTATCAAAGCATTTATATACCGGTTAAAAACAGCAATGATGAAACGGTTGCATATCTTAATATTCCATCATTAAGTTCGCATACTGAACTGCAGGAAGAAATTTCAGATTTTCTTGTTACCGTAATCATCTTAAATGCACTCATTTTTATTTTTGCCGGCGCAATTGCTGTTGCGTTAACCGGCCGCATTACATCTTCGCTTGAATTGATTGGCAATAAAATGAAAGAGGTAAGTATTGGCAGCATGAACGAAGAAATTGTTTGGAACAGGGATGATGAAATAGGCTTGCTGGTTGATGAATATAACAAGATGGTTAAAAAGCTGGAAGACAGTACTTCTGCGTTGGTGCGCAGTGAGCGTAAAGGCGCATGGCAGCAGATGGCGAGGCAGGTGGCGCATGAAATTAAAAATCCGCTAACGCCAATGAAGTTAAGCATACAATACTTGCAGCGTGCTATGGATAGCAAGGCTGATAATGCGGTTGAGCTTTCAAAAAAACTGGCTGCATCATTAATAGAACAAATAGATCAGCTTGCTAAAATAGCCGGTGATTTTTCACAGTTCGCTAATATTGATTATGCTAATCCTGAAGTGTTTGAGCTTAGTGAGGTTATAAAAAATCTTGTAAATATTTATAAAACGGATTCTCATTTGAACATAACTTATACATGTGATGATAGCCTTATAAAAATTTTTTGCGATAGGTCGCAAATCAATCGCCTCTTTACAAACCTTATAAAAAATGCAATTGAAGCTTCAGGTGAAAAAGATAAAGTAATTAAGATAATGCAGTTTACACAAAACAAAAATGTAATTGTTTCAGTAAGTGATAACGGCGAGGGAATTCGTGAAAATCTTCAACAGAAAATTTTTGATCCAAACTTTACTACCAAAACATCAGGCACGGGTTTAGGGCTTGCCATTTGCAAAGCAATTATTGAAAAAGCACATGGTAGAATTTGGTTTGAAACAGGCAGCGGTAAAGGCACAACTTTTTTTGTAGAGTTGCCTGTTGCAGACAATGAAGTAGTTTAAACGTTCACAATTAAATCACCTTTAATACGCTGAATTCTTATTTTAAATTGCGGTTGTATGTTGAATAGTTTAGAAGATTTTAAAAATGTTTTTTTTATTGGTATAGCAGGCACCGGCATGAGCGCACTTGCACAATATTTAAAAGGCATTGAAAAAAATGTAAGCGGCAGCGACCGCTATTTTACAGATGGTATATCAAACGAAATAAAAAATAAATTAGAAGCAGAAGGCATAAAATGTTTTAAACAAAATGGTGAAGGCATAAATGCTTTAACTCAACTCGTTGTGATTTCAACTGCAATAGAAGATACAGTTGTAGAAGTTCAAAAAGCAAAGCAGTTTAATATTCCAATTATTAAGCGCAGTGAATTATTAGCATTGATTGCACAAAGCAAAAAAAAGATAGCGGTTGGCGGCACATCAGGCAAAAGCACAACAGTGGCAATGTTATTTGATATACTTGATTTTGCAGGCTTACAACCAGGTATTATAAGCGGCGCAGGTTTAACACGTTTAATAAAACAAAATAAAATTGGCAATGCACAGGTTGGAAAAGGAGAGTGGCTGATTATTGAAGCCGATGAAAGTGATGGCAGCATTGTAGAATATAAACCTGAAATTGGTGTGTTACTGAATATAGATAAAGATCATAAAGATTTACCTGAACTGATACAATTGTTCACTCAATTTAAAAATAACAGCAAAACTTTTATTGTTAATCAAAGCAATAAACTTGCTGCAATGCTATCACAAAATACACAGCAGGATTTTGCCTTAAGCGAAAACAGTAAAGCCGGTTTCATCATGAAAGATTTTATGCAGAATGGCTTTGTAATTTCTTTCAGCATCAATCAAACAAAATTTAAAATAAATACATTGGGAAAGCACAATGCTGAAAATGCTTTGGCTGCTATTGCTGTTGCAAATTATGTTGGTGTTGATTTAAAATTTTGCGCTGAAGCATTGAACAACTATGAAGGTATTTATCGCAGGCATCAGATAATAGGCAGCAAAGATGGCTTAGTGTTGATTGATGATTATGCGCATAATCCTGCAAAATGCGCTGCCAGTATTAAAGCATGTCAACCTGTTGCAAAAAAATTGATTGCATGGTTTCAGCCGCATGGTTATGGCCCTACAAAATTCCTACGTAATGATTTTGTAAATGAAATTGCTGCTGCATTAAGACCTGAAGACGAAATTTGGATGAGTGAAATTTTTTACGGCGGCGGCACTGCAGTAAAAGATATCTCAGCAAACGACCTGATTAACGATATAAAAGCATTACATAAAAATGCCTTTTTTGTAGCACAAAGAAATGATTTTATAAAAGCAGTCAAAGAACATCTTACAAAGGGTTGCGTATTGCTTTTAATGGGCGCAAGAGACCCAAGTTTAGAAGCTTTTGCAAAGTTTGTATGGAGCCGGCTGAATTGCTGATAAAGCAACAGGTTGCTGAAACTATTAACCTTTACAATCAGGCGTTGCGCTTAACTTTGCATCCCTCAAATGAAGGCAAGAACTTTAAAAAAAGATAAAGTAAACATCATTACGCTTGGCTGCAGTAAAAATCTTGTTGACAGCGAGGTTTTAAGCGGCCAGTTGCAGGCAAATGCCATTGATGTAGTGCATGAAAACAATAAGCTGAATCATAACATTGTTGTTGTGAACACCTGTGGCTTTATTGACAAAGCAAAGGAAGAAAGTATCAATACAATAATTCAACAGGTTGATCTTAAAAAGCGTGGCAGGCTTGATAAAGTGTATGTTACCGGCTGCTTAAGTGAGCGTTATCGCAATGATCTTGAAACAGAAATTCCTGAAGTGGATGCATGGTTTGGAACAATGGAATTACCGCTTATTTTAAAAGCTTTTAATGCAGATTACAAGAAAGAATTGCTTGGCGAAAGATTGCTAAGCACACCAAAACATTATGCGTATTTAAAAATAAGTGAAGGCTGTAACCGCACCTGTGCATTTTGCGCTATTCCGCTTATGCGTGGCAAACACGTAAGTAAAACCATTGAAGAAATTATTGCTGAAGCAAAGCATTTGGTAAAGCTGGGTGTAAAAGAGATTATGTTGATTGCACAAGAACTTACTTATTATGGTTTGGATATTTATAAACAGCGCATGTTAGCTGATCTTTTAAAATATTTAAGTGATGTAGAAGGCCTTGAATGGATTCGTTTACATTATGCTTATCCAAATAAATTTCCTTTTGAAGTGCTGGATGTAATGCGTGAACGTGAGAATATTTGCAATTATCTTGATATGCCCTTGCAACATGCAAGTAACAAAATGTTACAGGCCATGCGTAGGCAAACCACTCGAACAGAAATTGAAAATACACTTGCCATTATTCGTAATAAAGTGCCAGGCATTTGTTTGCGTACAACTTTGATAACAGGTTTTCCTGGTGAAACACAGGATGATGTTGAAGAATTAAAGCACTTTTTACAGCAGGAAAGATTTGACAGGGTTGGTGTGTTTACGTACAGCCATGAAGAAGGAACCAGTGGCTATGATCTGATTGATGATGTGCCTGCCACAGAAAAACAATCAAGAGCTGAAGAAATAATGGAAGTACAGCAGGAGATAAGCTATGAAAAAAATGTTGAAAAAACAGGTAGAATATTCAAAGTTATAATTGATAAAAAAGAAGCCGGCCGTTACCTGGGCAGAACTGAATTTGACAGTGTTGAAGTAGATAATGAAGTGATCATACAAAGCAATCAGCTTTTACCAATTGGTGAATTTGTAAATGTAAAAATTACTAATGCTTTTGATTATGATCTTGAAGGCGAAGTAATACCTTAATTATCAGTTAACAGAAGTTATTGCATCATGCACTAATTTGCATAGCAATGGAAACACATTGTAGTTACATTTCTTACAAACAAACCGGTTATTTCTCGAAGCTTATTACTGATTATCTTGATAACAACGAACAACTAAAAAACTTTTATAATTTTCAACCAACTATAACCAGTTTAAAAGATTTCATCAACCAAAGAAAAAATTTTCAGCACAGGCAAATTTTGGTTGAACAGTTACAAAAGCAATATGAAGGTTTAACTGTTGCTGATAATACCTCAGCTAATATTAAGTTGCTTCTAAACGAAAATACTTTTACTATAACAACGGCACATCAGCCAAATATTTTTACAGGCCCGCTATATGTTATATACAAAATTTTTCATGCAATAAAACTTGCTGAAGAATTGAATGTTCAGTTTAAAGAATATTCATTTGTGCCGGTTTATTATATGGGCAGTGAAGATGCTGATCTTGATGAACTCAACAACATTACCATCAACCAAAAAAAATATGTTTGGCAAACCAAACAAACCGGTGCAGTTGGCAGGATGAAAGTTGATAAAGCGTTGCTGCAATTGATGAATGAAATGGAAGGCCAGTTAAGTGTTTTGCCTTATGGAAATGAATTGCTTAACATTTTCAAAGATGCATATAAAGAAGGCAACACAATTCAACAAGCCACATTAATAGTATTGAACAAGCTGTTTGGTGACTACGGCTTGATTGTTTTAATTCCTGATAATGCTGAACTTAAAAAATTGTTTCAAACGGTTGTTAAAAAAGAATTGACAGAACAATTTTCGCATAAAGCTGTTGCTGAAACAACAAAGCAATTAAGCAGCAATTATAAAGTGCAGGCAAGTGGCAGAGATTTGAATTTATTTTATTTAACTGATGACAGGCGTGAAAGGATTGAAAAAGTAAATTCAAAATTTAAGATCCAAAGTTTAAAACTTGAATTTACAGAAACAGAGATTTTAAAAGAGCTTGATACACATCCTGAACGTTTTAGCCCAAACGTAATTTTGCGTGGCGCTTATCAGGAAACGATTTTGCCAAATATTGCATTCATCGGTGGTGGCGGAGAGTTGGCTTACTGGCTTGAATTAAAACAGGTTTTCATTCAATCAAATATTCCTTATCCTGTTTTGCTTTTACGCAATTCTTTTTTATTGATTGATGAAAAGCAAAGCAAGTCGATAAAAAATCTTGGTTTAAAAGAAGAAGATATTTTTAAAGATGAACATTCATTGATGAAGATGATCGTTGATAATAATTCTATGAGTAGTTATGCATTGAACGGTGAGCTAAAAAAATTTGAAGAGCTATATAAAATTTTGGAGAATCGTTCTGCAAACATTGATGTTACATTAACCAGCCACATCGAATCGCTAAAAACAAAAGCAATTAAAAAACTAACCGAGCTCGAGAAAAAATTATTGCGTGCTGAAAAAAGAAAATATAGTGAGCAGCAACAACACATTCAAAAATTAAAATCATTGTTGTTTCCAAATAAAAGCTTGCAGGAAAGAACAGAAAACATTTCCGGATTTTATAGTGCATACGGAAAAGACATCCTTGATGCGATTTATGCTAATTCAAAAGGCTTAATTCAACAGTTTGGCATTTTAGATTTTGATGCTACTAAAAAATAAACTGTTTGCTGTTTGTATTTCATCTTCATTAATAGTGTGGCCCATGTTGGTATAAATTTTTTCTGTTACATCAGCATGCATATCTTTTAAAATATTGGTTGTTGCATACACTCGTTCAACAGGCACATGCGGATCGATATCAGATGAACCCATAAAAATTTTTGTTCCTTCAAAATCGCCTGTATAATTTTCTGTATAAATTTTATCACCGATCAATCCGCCGGTAAATGTAATTGCACCACCATATTTTTTTGCGTTTCGTGTTATAAACTCTAACATTAAACAAGCGCCTTGAGAAAAGCCAAGAAAATAAATGTTAGGAGATAAAATATTTTGTTGATGTATATCTGAAACAATTTCACCAAGCACATTCAATGCAGATGAAAGCCATGGTTCATTTTGTTTTGGCGGAGAAAGAAAAGGATATGGATACCATGTATTGTTTGTTGCTTGCGGAGCAATCAGCGCAAACTCTGATAGGTTGAAATATTCTGTTAACGAAAAAATATCATGTGCACTTGCTCCTCTTCCATGCAACAGTATTAAAACATTTTTTGCATCTGCTATTTTCTTGCCTGAAACAACAATGTTTTTTCGATGCATCACTTAAATTTTTCCGGGTTAAATGTAACAGGTGTAACTGCCTGTTCAATTTCAGAACGATGCTTTTCAAACCATGCAGGCAGTTTCAATGCTTCACCTAAATGATCTTTCTCTTCATCAATCATAAAGCCTGGCTCTGCAGTTGCCACTTCAAACAAAACACCGCCAGGCTCTCTGAAATAAATTGATGTAAAATATTGCCTGTCCAAAACCGGTGTTGGGTTTAACATGCGTTGCGCAATTCTAATTCTTATTTCCTCCTGTGTCTGTTCATTTGCAGTTGCAAAAGCAATGTGATGAACTGTTCCGTTGCCTCCTAATCCTTTTAAACTATCCGGTGCACAAAGTATATCAACATAATTGCCGGGCGAATTATTTGCAGCAAAACGAAAACGGTTGCCTTTTTCTGCAATCAAAATATGATCTAATTGCTGCGTTAAAACAGCGGCAGTTCGTTCATAACCTTCTTCCCAAATTTCAACGTTATAAAATCCTTTGATAGAATTTTCCAAAGGAATATTTCCATAAGAAAATCCTTCCCGTGCATCCTTATCATTAAACACAAGCTCCAAACCAAGGCCATCTTCATCTTCAAAATAAATAAACACTTCATCAAATCTTTCCTGCGCAGGTTTATAATTTATGTTGAAACCTTTTAATCGCTTTTCCCAATATTCCAATGCATTAAGCGGCACTGAAAAAGTTGTTGTATTCAACATTCCTTTGCCATGCCGGCCTTTCATAATATCACCATAAGGAAAAAAAGTTAAGATGCTTCCCGGCTTGCCTGTTTTATCACCATAATAAAAATGATACACTTCAGGTGCATCAAAATTTACTGTTTTCTTTACGAGCCGTAAGCCTAAAATGCCTGCATAAAAATCAATATTTTTTTGGGGGTTGCCTGCCAAAGCAGTTACGTGATGAATACCTGTTATAAGCGCCATGATTTATTTTAATTACATTCAGCTAATGCCATCAGTAGCTGCATCTTTTGAAATTTTATTTACTAATCCCTGTAAAACTTTTCCGGGCCCAACTTCTGTAAAATGCGTTGCACCATCAGCAATCATTTGCTGAATAGTTTGTGTCCATCTTACTGCACCTGTTAATTGTGCAATCAGATTATTTTTTATTGCTGAAGGATCAGTTACTGCTTTTGCAACGATATTTTGATACACCGGGCAACTTGCATTATTAAATGTTGTTGATTCAATTGCTGTTGCTAATTCTTCTTTTGCAGGCATCATTAAAGGCGAATGGAATGCGCCGCCAACAGGCAATACCAACGCACGTTTAGCACCAGCTTCTTTCATTTTTATGCAAGCTGCTTCGATGCCTTTTATTGATCCGCTAATAACTAACTGACCCGGACAATTATAATTAGCCGGCACTACAATTTCACCTGTTTCTTTTTCAACATCAGCACAAACCTGTTCCACTTTTTCATCAGCCAAACCAAGCACTGCAGCCATTGTAGACGGATTTATTTCGCAGGCATGCTGCATTGCTTTTGCACGAATGCTTACTAAGTGCAAACCGTCTTCAAAATTTAAAACATTGTTGGCCACCAACGCAGAGAATTCACCTAAAGAATGGCCTGCAACCATATCAGGTTGTTCGTTTATAAGTGTCTTAAATGCAATTACCGAATGCAGGAAAACTGCAGGTTGTGTAACCTTGGTTTGCTTTAATTCTTCATCAGTGCCCGTAAACATTATTTCACTTAACTTAAAGCCAAGAATATTATCTGCTTGTTCAAAAAGCGTTTTCGCGTCAGCATTGTTATCATACAAAATTCTTCCCATGCCGCTAAACTGTGAGCCTTGTCCCGGAAATATATAAGCATGTTTCATACAGCAAGTTTGTTCAAAAATAATATTTCATTTATAGTATTATAAAATAAAAAACCCGCTTGTTGTAAGCGGGTTAACCTGTGTTAAATAATTTTAATCAGCAATAATTATTTTGTTTGTATAAACCTCTTCGCCTTTGCTGTTGGTTACTTTAATAAGATAAGCGCCGCTTGCGGTTAAAGATGGTAATATTATTTTTTGTGATTGTGAGCCTGCAATATTTAATTCGTTTTGCAGAATGGCTTTACCCTCTGCCTGGCGTACCTGGATTATATATTTTCCTTTTGCAAAATTGTTGAACTGCACTGTGAAATTATGTGCTGTAACAGGATTAGGATAGATGCTTACTGATGCCTTGCTATCTGTAATTTTTGGTGATGCAGAAGCTAAATCGTTTTTACCAAATGCAAGATTAGCATTTGCAAAGTCGGAAACATTATACACCTGTTTTGAAGTATTATTTATAGCTGTTGCCTGCAATGTAGTAAGATCAACACGATAATAAGTTGAAGTATTGGTTGAACTTGCTACAATTACTTTTGCATCATCTTCAACCATAGCAGCATTTATTGTATAATCTGATGGTATGTTTTGTATATCGCCGAGATAAGTTGCCACTTTTGTTGAAGGATTAATTTTATAAACACCACGTTGCATCGCAAATAAATAAAGAGCGCCGTTTGCATCAGCAATTAAATCGCCACCCCAGCTTTTAAACTGAACTTTTACTGAATGCTCGCCATTTGTTTTTGCATCAATCAAATTACCTAAATCAACAATCTTGTTTTGTTTTTGC
>CAZZXW010000085.1:0-10697 GCA_964658095.1 uncultured Parafilimonas sp.
AAAAGATTTTGTTGCATTGGTTGATGCATTATGCAATCAATCAAACACAACATTAATTTATGTGAGTCATTATGAAAATGAAGTTCCGAAATGCGTGAACAATTGTTTGAATTTAGATTTGAAAGATTATAAAATTAACAGGAAAAAAGAAATAGAAATTGATAAAGAAATAATGTTTCAGCGTTAAAGTAAAAAATCAAAATGTATAAAAATATTACAGTTATAAAAGGAGACGGTATCGGCCCGGAAGTTACATATCAATCGATAAAAATTCTTGACACGATTGCACAAAAATTTAATCATGAATTTAATTATACTTATGAATTAATGGGCGCAATTGCAATTGATAAAACGGGCAACCCTTTGCCAGATGAAACAATTGAAAGTTGCCTGAACAGTGATGCAGTTTTGTTTGGTGCAATCGGTCATCCGAAATATGATAATGATCCAACTGCAAAAGTTCGGCCTGAACAAGGTTTATTAAAACTTAGGAAATCATTGCAGTTGTTTGGCAATATCAGGCCTATAAATACATATCCTTCTTTGCATCATCTTTCACCACTAAAAAAAGAAAAATTAGAAGGTGTTGATTTTATCATCTTTCGCGAACTAACCGGCGGTATTTATTTCGGTAAAAAGACTTTGAGTGAAGATGGAAAAACTGCAAGTGATGATTGCATTTATACAAGAGAAGAAATTGAACGCATTACGCATCTTGCTTTTCAATATGCACAAAAACCTGAACGCAGAAAAAAATTAACGCTGGTTGATAAAGCAAACGTTTTAGAAACATCAAGGCTTTGGAGAAAAGTGGTGCAGGAAGTTTCAAAGAAATACAGCGACGTTGCAGTTGATTACATGTTTGTTGATAATGCAGCCATGCAGATTATTATCAATCCAAAACAATTTGATATTGTATTGACTGAAAATATGTTTGGCGATATTATTAGTGATGAAGCCAGTGTATTAAGTGGTTCATTAGGCTTGTTGCCATCTGCATCGGTTGGTGCAGGAACAACTTTGTTTGAACCGATTCATGGTTCTTATCCGCAGGCTGCAGGAAAAGATATTGCAAACCCGCTGGGTTCAATTTTATCTGCTGCAATGATGCTGGAACATTTTGGTTTGAATGAAGAAGCAATGCTTATTCGTGATGGTGTGAAATGGACGTTAGCCAATGGTTTTGTATCAAAAGATATTGAGCCGATCAATTTTTATTTCACATCAACCATTGGTGATTTGATAAGTGATTTTATTAAATCAAATCAGCATGACAGAATAAATTTAGAAAACATACAGATAAGAAAATCAACTATTATATAACACAAATTCAAAAAGTAAAAATTCAAAACAAGGCTTTACGTTTTTGACTTTAAAATTTTTACTTCTTACTTAATAAAATGGCAGAACTAAATAAATATTCGAAGACATTAACGCAGGATGAAACGCAACCTGCAGCACAGGCAATGTATTATGCGATTGGTTTTAAAGAAGAAGACTTTAAAAAGGCGCAGGTTGGTGTGGTGAGTATGGGCTGGGACGGCAACCCCTGCAATATGCATTTGAATGATTTTGCAACCAGAGTTAAAGACAGTGTAAATAAGGTTGATGGTTTGCTCGGATTACGTTTTTATACAATTGGTGTTAGCGATGGAATCAGCATGGGCACTGATGGCATGCGTTACAGTTTAATAAGCCGCGATGTAATTGCCGATAGTATTGAAACCAATGCAGGCGCTCAATATTATGATGCGCTTGTTACCATTCCTGGTTGCGATAAAAATATGCCGGGTTGTATTATGGCGATGGGAAGATTAAATCGGCCATCAATTATGTTATATGGTGGAACGATTGCAGCCGGTCATTATAATGGAGAAGAGTTGAATATTGTATCAACGTTTGAAGCGTTGGGACAAAAGATAATGGGCAATTTGGATGAACATGATTTCAAAGAAATTATTCGCAATGCTTGTCCTGGTGCGGGTGCTTGCGGCGGCATGTACACAGCCAACACTATGGCGAGTGCTATTGAAGCGTTGGGCATGAGTTTGCCTTATTCAGCAAGTAATCCTGCTTTAAGTGAAGCCAAACAAAAAGAATGCGAAGCAATTGGTGACGCTATAAAAATATTGTTGGAAAAAGACATCAAGCCAAAAGACATTATGACTAAAAAAGCATTTGAAAATGCGATTACTGTTGTGATGGTTTTGGGTGGAAGCACAAATGCTGTTTTGCATTTGATCGCAATGGCAAAAAGTGTTGATGTTGATTTAACGATCGATGACTTTCAACGCATCAGCAATAAAACACCAATGCTCGCAGATTTTAAACCAAGCGGTAAACATTTGATGCAGGATCTTGCAAAACATGGCGGTGTTCCTTCAGTAATGAAATACCTTTTAAGCAAAAACATGTTGCATGGCGATTGTTTAACGGTAACAGGAAAAACAGTTGCAGAGAATTTACAAGACACAGCCAACCTTGATTTTGAAAAACAAGATATTGTAATGCCGCTGGAAAATCCAATTAAGAAAACGGGTCACTTACAAATATTATACGGCAATCTTGCTGAAGGCGGAAGCGTTGCAAAGATCACTGGCAAAGAAGGTGAACGTTTTGAGGGCACAGCAAGAGTGTTTGATGGAGAATCACATTTGCTCGAAGCAATTCAAAATAAAAAGGTACATGCGGGTGATGTGGTGGTGATAAGAAATATTGGTCCGAAAGGTGCGCCGGGCATGCCTGAAATGCTGAAGCCAACAGGTGCATTAATTGGTGCTGGTTTAGGTAAAACAGTTGCGCTGATTACGGATGGAAGATTTAGTGGTGGAACGCATGGTTTCGTGGTTGGCCATATAACGCCCGAAGCGCATGAAGGTGGCTTGATTGGTTTGGTGCAAGACAATGATATTATTGAAATTGATGCGGTGAACAACAAGCTTACACTAAAAGTAAGTGAAGAAGAAATTGCACGTCGCAAAGCTGCTTGGTTAAAGCCAAAGCCAAAAGCAACAAAAGGAATTTTATATAAGTATGCACGCAATGTAAAAACAGCAAGCGAAGGTTGCGTTACTGATGAAGATTAAAAATGAATAAACAATATTTCATAGAATTAGCCGAATACACTGTCTGGGCAAACAATACTGTTGGTGACTGGCTGGAAAAAATTTCTGATGAACAATGGAAGCAATTTGTTGAAAGCAGTTTTCCTTCCATTTATGAAACAGTTTTGCATGTTGCAGCGTCAGATAAAGTTTGGGTGCAACGTTTAAAACAGTTTACTGAATTTGAAAACTTAACAAGCACATTCAAAGGTTCAAACAAAGAACTAATACAGGTTTGGAAAAACGGAACACTAGATTTTAAACAGTTTATTGAAGATTTTCCGGAAGAAAAACTGGATGAAAAATTATCATTTAAAAACATGAAAGGCATTCCGCATAATCAACCTTACTGGCAGTTGTTTGCCCATATAATAAATCATGCAACCTATCACCGCGGGCAATTAGTAACAATGTTAAGACAGGTTGGTTATAAAGATTTGAGCTCAACAGATATGACAACGTATTTCAGAACAAAGTATAATTTATAATGATTGTTTGTTGATGACGGTCACCAAATAAAAAATGTTTTTATGGAAACACTTGAATTAGTAAAAGAAAAAAAGCCTGCGAACAAAACGCAGAATATTTCTGGCTCACAGGCTGTGTTGGAAGCATTGATTGCTGAAGATGTGCAAACAATCTTTGGTTATCCGGGCGGCGCTATTATGCCGATCTATGATGCATTGTATGATTATAACGATAGGCTTGAACATATACTCGTTCGTCATGAGCAAGGTGCAATACATGCGGCGCAAGGCTTTGCAAGAACAAGCGGCAAAACAGGTGTTGTGTTTGCAACAAGCGGGCCCGGTGCAACAAATTTAGTTACCGGTTTGGCTGATGCAATGATTGATTCAACGCCGGTTGTTTGTATTACCGGGCAGGTGTTTGCACATTTGCTTGGAACCGATGCTTTCCAGGAAACAGATGTGATAAATATAACAACACCGGTTACAAAATGGAATTACCAGGTTACTGATGCAACTGAAATTCCAGCTGCATTAGCCAAAGCATTTTACATCGCATCAAGCGGTAGACCAGGACCTGTGTTGATTGATATAACGAAGAATGCGCAGATTCAAAAATTCGATTACAATGGTTATGAAAAAGTTGATCATATAAGAAGTTATCGCCCAAAACCAATCATTCGAAAAAAATATATTGAAGAAGCAGCGAAGCTGATTAATGAAGCGCAAAAACCTTTTGTTATTTGGGGACAAGGCGTTATTCTTGGCAGAGCTGAAAAAGAATTCAAAGCATTTATTGAGAAAGGTGGTTTGCCGGCAGCGTGGACGATTCTTGGTTTAAGCGCATTGCCAACAGATCATTCATTAAATGTTGGAATGCTTGGCATGCACGGAAATTATGGACCGAATGTATTAACCAATGAATGTGATGTGTTAATTGCAATTGGAATGCGTTTCGATGATCGTGTTACCGGTCGTCTGGATAAATATGCAAAGCAGGCAAAGATCATTCATCTTGATATTGATCCTGCAGAGATTGATAAGAATGTAAAAGCAACTGTTCCTGTTTGGGGTGATTGTAAAGAAACATTGCCTCAATTAACTGCGTTGATTGAAAAGAAGGAACATAAAGATTGGCTGAGTAAATTCAAGCAATACATAAAAGAAGAAATAGAAATTGTTATTAAACCAGAAATGCATCCGTCAGCAGACGAAATGAGTATGGCTGAAGTTATAGATGTATTGAATGAGTTAACAAACGGCGATGCTGTTATTGTTACTGATGTTGGCCAGCATCAAATGGTGGCTTGCCGTTATGCAAAATTTAATCAATCAAAAAGCAATGTAACATCTGGTGGTTTGGGTACGATGGGATTTGCATTGCCCGCTGCTATCGGTGCAAAGTTTGGTGCGCCTGAAAGAACCGTTGTTGCCATTGCCGGCGATGGTGGCATTCAAATGACGATACAGGAATTGGGAACCATCATGCAATGGAATGTTGACGTAAAGATTTTGATTTTGAATAACCAGTTCTTAGGAATGGTTCGTCAGTGGCAGGAATTATTTAATGATAAAAGATATTCATTCGTAAATATTACAAGCCCGGATTATGTACAGGTTGCCAAAGGCTATTACATAGATGGGCAAAGAATTTCAGACAGGAAAGATTTAAAGAATGCATTAAAAACAATGCTCAATCATAAAGGCGCTTATTTATTGGAAGTGATGGTTGGAAAAGAAAATAATGTATTCCCAATGGTGCCGCAAGGTTGCAGTGTAAGTGAAATAAGATTGAAATAATGATAACTGAAGTTGCTGTTTTAAATATTAAAAAGAATCAAAGCAAGTTATTTGAAACAGCATTTAACCAAGCACAATCTATCATCAGTTCAATGAACGGTTATATTAAACATGAGTTATTAAAATGTTTGGAAACAGAAGATAAATATGCGTTGATTGTTCAATGGGAAACATTGGAACACCATACAGAAGGTTTTAGAAAAAGCGATCAATACCATGAATGGAAAAAATGGCTACATCATTTCTATGACCCGTTTCCAAACGTTGAGCATTATAAAAAAATATTTTAGTTATGAAGCAGGAATATACGATAACAGTTTACACAGAAAACCAGGTTGGTTTACTGAACAGAATTGCTATCATCTTTACCAGAAGAAAAATAAATATTGATAGTTTAAACACGTCTCCAACTGAAGTGGATAGTGTGCATCGCTTTACAATTGTGATAAATGAAACAGAAGATGTTGTAAGAAAACTTTGCCGGCAAATTGAAAAACAGGTTGAAGTGTTGAAAGCATATTATAATACTAATGAAGAATTAATTTGGCAGGAAATGGCTTTGTATAAAGTGCCAACAGAAGTAATTGCCGAAAAGGTAAAAGTAGAAAGACTGTTACGTGAAAAAGGTGCAACGGTTGTAGTGATAAGAAAAGATTACACCGTTTTTGCAACCACCGGTCATCGGGAAGAAGTTGAAGCGTTAATTAAATCTCTTGAGCCATTTGGTTTAATAGAATTTGTTAGAAGCGCAAGAATAGCAATTATTAAAGACAGCAAAGGCTTTCATGAAAAGCTGAAAGAGTTTGAAGAATCGCAACCAGGTGATGAAGCAATGGAGAATGAATATTTAAATCAGCAGGATGAAGTGTTTTCTATGTAATTAAACAATTCAAAATAGAATTAGATGATTGAATTTGTTTTTAAATATATTAAAAGAAACAGGGAACTTTTTTTAAACCTAGTGAATAGTTTAAATATTGAACTACTCAATAAAATTCCGGAAAAATTTAATAATAACATTGTATGGAATTTTGGCCACATCGTTATAACAACACAAGCTTTAGTTTATACACGTTCTGGTGTAAAACCTGATATGAAAATAAGTTATCTCGACAAATATCAGAAAGGAACAAAACCGGAAAGTTTCATATCTCAACAAGAAATAGATGAATTAAAAATTATGCTATTTGGTTCAATAGATATGATTGAAACTGACATAAAGAAAAATATTTTCACTAACATTAAACCGTTTTCATCTGTTACTTATGGATATGAAATGAATAGCATTGAAGAGATAATTACTTGCTCACTTACACATGATGCCATGCATTATGGTATTGCATTATCACAACGCAAACTTGTATTATGAAAGTTGAAAAAGTAATTCCTGTATTGCGCATATTTGATTACAACAAAGCCATTGAATTTTATGTTGACTGGCTTGGTTTTAAAATTAATTTCGAACATACATTTCATGAAGGTGCTCCAAAGTATCTTGAAGTAGAAAGAGATGGAATTACATTTCATTTAAGTGAACATCATGGTGATGGAACGCCGGGCTCACATGTGTTTATTCGCTGCGAGGGTGTTAAACAATATCACGAAGAACTCATCAATAAAAAATATAAATACAACAGGCCAGGCGTTGAAAAAACATTTTATAACACTTTGTCTTTTACGGTAAATGATCCTTTCAATAATAAAATTTCTTTTAACGAAGGATTGAACGAAGAATATTAAACAAACTATAAAACATTATAATTTTTAATCTTTATTTCTTAAATTATTAATTCATAAAATGGCAAAACTAAATTTTGGAGGAACAGAAGAAAACGTTGTAACACGTGAAGAATTTCCACTCAGCAAAGCACAGGAAGTTTTAAAGAATGAAACAGTAGCAGTGATTGGTTATGGTGTGCAAGGCCCGGGACAAGCATTGAACCAACGCGATAACGGCATCAATGTAATTGTTGGTCAAAGAAAAAATTCTAAAACATGGAACAAAGCAGTGAACGATGGTTTTGTTGAAGGTGAGACTTTATTTGAAATTGAAGAAGCATTGCAACGCGGAACAATCATTTGTTATTTGCTAAGTGATGCTGCACAAATAGAATTATGGCCAACTGTAAAAAAACATTTAACTGCCGGCAAAGCTTTATATTTTTCACATGGCTTTGGAATAACCTTCAATGAACAAACACATATTATTCCGCCAAAAGATGTAGATGTTTTTTTGGTTGCGCCGAAAGGTTCAGGCACATCTTTAAGAAGAATGTTTTTACAAGGCCGTGGTTTGAATAGTTCTTATGCAATTTTTCAGGATGCAACAGGCAAAGCAAAAGAAAGAGTTATCGCTTTAGGTATTGCCGTTGGTAGTGGTTATTTATTTGAAACTGATTTTAAGAAAGAAGTGTATTCTGATTTAACCGGTGAACGTGGCACATTGATGGGCGCTATTCAAGGCATTTTTGCTGCGCAATACCAGGTGCTTCGAGATAAAGGTCATTCACCATCCGAAGCATTTAATGAAACAGTTGAAGAACTAACACAAAGTTTAATGCCGCTGGTTGCAGAAAATGGTATGGATTGGATGTATGCAAATTGTTCAACAACAGCGCAACGTGGTGCATTAGATTGGTGGAAACGTTTTCGTGATGCAACAGCGCCTGTGTTTAAAGAGTTGTATGAAAGTGTTGCTGCTGGTAAAGAATCGCAACGTTCAATTGATTCAAATTCACAACCTGATTATCGTGAAAAATTAAATGAGGAATTGAAAGAATTACGTGAAAGCGAAATGTGGCAAGCTGGTAAAACAGTAAGAAGTTTAAGGCCTGAAAATCAGAATGTATAATTATTAATAATCACGATCTGTGGCCGTAAAAGAAAAACATCCGGTTGTAACGATTGAACGTGACTGGAAGGAATACATGGGCGAATGTTTGTTAATTGTGTTCAGCGTAATTCTTGCCTTGGTGGTAACTGAATTTATCAACAACCTGGATGATAAAAGAAGAACCAGCGAAATAATGCGTGAGTTAAAAAACGAATTGATCGAAAATAAAAAAATGGAACAAGAGCAATATGCTTATCATTTACAGGTTTTAAAAAACATAGATTCAGCACTTGTTCACTCTCAATTTGCAAAAAAATTTATTAATGATAGTGGTGAAATAGATTTAAGCCATACAATTGCACCTGAAGGTGTAATGAGACACGATTTAAACGATGTTGCATGGCAAATTGCCAGGCAAAATAATATTCTTTCAAAGATTGATATTTCTACTTACAGCCTGCTGAATAATATCTATAATAACCAGGCACGCATAACAAATTCAGAAGATAAAATAGCGCAAATCTTATTATCGTTCGAATCACGTAAACCAGAAAATTTAAGAACAACATTGATTCTTGTAAAAGATAGTTATCATGGCTGGGATGTGGATAGAGCACCGGGCCTGATAAAACAATATCAGGAAGCAATAAATATATTGAGCAATTATTGATATGAGCACAATAACAGATACAAGACCTTTTTTTGATTTTAAAGCAGCATCACAACGTTTAAAAAATGTTGTGATAAAAACATCATTGCAACTAAACGAAAACCTTTCCCGCAAATACAAATGCAATGTGTATTTAAAGCGTGAAGATTTACAGGTTGTACGTTCCTATAAAATTCGTGGTGCATATAATTTAATGAAGAGTTTAAGTGATGATCAACTGCAAAAAGGTGTTGTTTGTGCAAGTGCAGGCAATCATGCGCAAGGCTTTGCATACAGTTGTAAAAAGCTGAATGTAAAAGGCATTGTTTTTATGCCCATCATTACGCCAAAACAAAAAATCAATCAAACAAAAATGTTTGGTGAGGACAAGATTGAAATAAAATTGATTGGTGATAATTATGATGAATGCGCTGCGGCCGCAAAAGAATTTACGGCACAAAATGAAATGACTTTTGTTCCTGCGTTTGATGATTACAGGATCATTGAAGGGCAGGCAACTGTTGGTGTTGAAATTTTAGAAGAGTTGAATGCTGTTGATTATTTGTTTCTTCCTGTTGGTGGCGGCGGGCTTGCATCTGGTGTGGGCTCTTATTTTAAAACTTATTCGCCTAAAACCAAAATAATAGGCACAGAGCCTGAAGGAGCGCCATCCATGTATGAAGCGTTTAAAGCAAATAAACCTGTTACACTTGATAGTATTGATACATTTGTTGATGGCGCATCTGTTAAACGAACCGGTAATATTACTTTCCAGATTTGCAAAGAAGTGTTGGATGATCTTCGCCTTGTTTCAGAAGGAAAAATTTGTACCAACATTTTAAAATTATATACGCAGGATGCAATTGTAGCTGAACCTGCCGGTGCTTTGGCTTTAAGCGCTTTGGATGATTTAGCTGAAGAAATAAAAGGTAAAAATGTGGTATGTGTATTAAGTGGCGGTAATAATGATATTGATCGCATGCAGGAAATTAAAGAACGCTCATTACAATATGAAGGGTTGAAACATTATTTTCTTATTCGCTTTGCACAACGGCCCGGCGCATTAAAAGAATTTGTAAATAATGTACTTGGGCCGGATGATGATATAACGCGTTTCGAATACATTCAAAAGCACAACAAAGAAACAGGGCCTGCGTTAGTTGGCATTGAATTAAAAAAGAAAGCAGATTATGATGCGTTGCTCATCAACTTAAAAAAATCTCATATTCATTATACAGAATTAAGTAAGAATGATGATATGTTTGGTTACGTTGTGTGATCACAAGTAATCATAAACACAATTGCGTCAGCAACCTTAAATTAACTCTTCAATCATTATTACCTGTTGTTTAGCTGTATAAAACATATGTTTAAACTAACACCTGTTATTCATCAATTTCGTATCTTGTAACTTTGGTTTGCCATAAGAAAATAGTTATCTTAAATTATAAAATACGTACTTGCCTATGGCAGAGAATAATGGTTTATATCATCCCTCTTACGAGCATGATTCATGTGGGATTGGTTTTGTGGCTGATATAAAAGGCAACAAATCTCACCAAACAATTTCTGATGCGCTTACCGTGCTTGAAAACATGGAGCATCGCGGTGCCTGTGGCTGTGAAAATAACACTGGTGATGGTGCCGGAATTATGATTCAAACACCACATGATTTTTTTGTGGAAGAATGTTTTAAGCTTGGAATAACATTACCTCAATTTGGCAGGTATGGTGTTGGTGTTATTTTTTTTCCTAAAGAAGAAGATGCGCTGGAAGAATCAAAAAGATTATTTCTTAAATGTGCGGATGAACTTAATTTAAAAATTCTGTGTTACAGAAAAGTT
>CAZZXW010000086.1:0-10671 GCA_964658095.1 uncultured Parafilimonas sp.
GGGCGATGCACTGCCTGGGAAGGTGATGTAACTGTTGTTTTGCCTGAAAATCCATCAGCAAAAATTTCCCAATCGCCGCTGGGCTTGCCGTTTTTAAAAGGAACAAATGCTACAAAGTATCCCTTCTGCGGTTCTGGTGCACGGTTCCATGAACCATGAAAAGCTATAAAAGCACCGTTTTTGTATTTGGCAGGAAACATATTACCCGTATAAAACAAAAGCCCGTCAGGCGCCATGTGGCCAGGAAAAGCTACAATAGGATCCTGTGCATCTTCACCACCTGTTTTTTTACCATCGCCGCCATATTCAGGTGCCAGTATTTTTTTATGCTGAAACTCATCGTAATAAATGTAAGGCCATCCGCAGTTACTGCCTTTATGCAATTCATACATGCATTCTGCAGGCAATTCAGCACTTTGTTTTGCATTAAAATATTGAGGGAAATTGTCGGCAAGCTGGTCGCGACCATGCTGCATTACAAATAATGTATTTGTTTGAGTGTTCCAATCAAGCCCAACCACATTACGCAAACCTGTTGCATAATGAACTCCTGTGCCATAAGTTTGATTAGTTTTATCCGCTTTAAATTGCCAGATGCCACCGGCAGAATCAAGTATTGGGCAAGGCTTTTTACCCATTGAACCTTGTTCCCTATCCTGTTCCTGGCAAGAGTTTGAATAAGCGCCAACATTTACATAAATGTTATCATCTTCATCTAATATAATTGACTTTGATTCATGTTCTCCACGATCGAGCAAGCCAGTAATAATTTTTTCAGGGTTTGATGTATCAACAGGCTGGTAATTATCATTCAATTTATAACGGTAAACTTCTGTGTTTGAAGAAGCATAGAGATAATGACCGCTGATATACATACCTGTTCCAACATAATTTGCAAAGCCAAGCATTTTATCTGTTTTGCCATCCTTATTTTCATCATGCAGCCAGTAAATGCCTTTACCATTTTTCAAATTTTCGAGCTTAACAAATATGTCACCTTGCGGTGTAATGGCAATGTGCCTTGCAGCACCTAACCCATCCGTAACTTTTAATGCTGCAAAACCAGCGGGTAATTTTAGGCCTGCGTTACCAGCATCTGGTTTTATTTGTTGTGCACTTACTGAAAATACTTTGGCTAAGAGTAATGTAATAAAAAAACAATTGCGGATTCTCATAATGCAACTATAACAAAATTGCTGCCTTTTATTACTTAGAGTTAATTTAAACTGTTGTATTTATGTAAAAAGAGGTTGGTCTTTTCAGATCAACCTCTTGAGTTTACCACTCTAAGAACCCCCAAAGATTTGTTTTTTTCAGGCCGGGCGCAAAGGGAACATTAACACATTAAAAAAACAAAGTTTACTATTTTAAATCTTTTACAATTCCAATACTAACTCCAAAATTGGTTACAGGTAAATTACCAACGCCTAATCCTTTCAAAGGCACCTGGTAATAAGGTTCAGCTCTTAAGCTAAAGCTGCCTGATAATTTTGTTTGATATCCTGCGCTTAAATTTATATCAGAGAAAAATTCAGTTCCGGTTAACGCACCAAAATGTTTTGAAGCCTCGTGCTGCGTTCCATCTTTAATAACACGATAATTATATTTTTCTGTATGTGTTATACGTGCAACAGTTGTACCCAGCGTTACAAAAAAATGATCATTATTTTTTGAAAGATTGTACTTTATATCAATGGGTACTTCTGTTAGTTTACTTTTGCCATTTACAAACTGCACGGTAGTATTTGGCTTAAGTTTAAGGTGAGATTTATCCAGATATTTTGCGTTGCTGTAAAAGTCAGTATGCAAACGTTCAAGACCAAGTTCTGCACTAAACCTTTTGCTAATTTTATAACCGATTGCAACACCTGCTTTATAACCCGGCGCATTTACATTCTGTAATTTTACTGTTGAAAAATCCGGGGCAAAAAATAATTCGCCATAAAAAAGTTTTGGTTGCGGCACCAGTTTTATATGCTGGCTTTCTGTACTCTTAAGATTATCTGTATTCTTGTTTTTTGTTTCATTATTCTGCGTGCTTTCAGTATTTAGTTGAGCAATAGTTTTATTATTTATTGCGTCAGCAGTTTTTGGTACTGAATTATTTAAAGAGGCAAAAGGCAAATTAGCAGACGTTTGAGATTGTTGGGAAGCAACACTGCTTATACCACTTGTTTTGTTGCGATTTTTAAATGTAGCAAAACTTTCAGGCTTGCGAAACTGTGTTTTAGAAATTGAATTATTTAATACAGGGTTGTTGTTATTTGATTGTTTAGGGAAACTGTTTTTTAAAGAAGTATTGTTTTGTTGATCGTGTAAATTTTTAGCAATTAAAATTTCTTTTACCTGATTATGATTAACTGATGATTTTTCAGCTTTATTTGAATTAATAACAGTTTGATTGCGGCTTAAATTACTTACACCACTCACAGGTTTGTTATTCCAATAAAAAAATCCGCCTGCAGCCAAAAGAAGCAGAAGCATAGCAGCATATTGCCATTTTTTGCTTTTACCGGCAAGTGAAGAAGTTTTATGCGTATTTAATTTACCTGCAACAACATTCCAATTACTATTATCTGTTTTAAGAGGATACTCTTCTGCAGCTTTTTGAAACAACGCATCGAAATTATTACCTGACTGTTGCTCCATAATTTTTCTCTGAATATCTGTTACTTAAAAATTTTTTTAATTGAGCTTTTGCTTTTGCCAGCGCAGATTTTGACGTGCCTTCAGAAATTCCAAGTACTCCTGCAATTTCCTGGTGAGAAAAACCGTCTATCACAAACAGGTTAAATACTGTTCTGTAAGATGGTGGCAATCGCTTTACTTCACAAATTAATTCCTTATATAAAGCTTTTTGGTCCGCACCGTTAGATCTGTCACTTTCTTCCCAAATATAATCAGGCAATTCGCAAATACTTGGTATAGTTTGACTTCTTCTTAATTCATCAATCGCTGTGTTAATCAAAATACGCTTCATCCATCCCATCAATATTTTTTCAGTATCTGCGCTCTCTCTGTTTAAATTAAATTTAGCAAGGCTATTAAATATTTTTACGAAACTATCATTTACAACATCTGTAGCCTTGTCATACTGAAAAATATATCGAAAAACTGTTTTTAATGCATAACCGTAATAATGATTATAAAAATCACGCTGACTTTTAGCATCATTATCAATACAACCCTTGATTAGTATGTAAATAGCATCCAATTTACAAGGGTTAATATTTGTGAATAAAATACGTAAAATAATGCTTGATAGTTGCCTGCGAATTCAAAACAATATCCAGGTTTTTTTCTATGCGTGCACTTACATTTTGGTTCAATATCATAAGTTTAAACTTAAGAGATATTAATATTATTGCAATTTCAACTTATTTGTTCGTAAAAAAAATACCTAAATGAGATTAGCTGACTTTGTTATTGGATTTAATTACTCTCAAAACTACTTAAAAGAACTTTTCCACAAAAATTTTATAAAAAAAGCCATCTTTTCAGATAGCTTTAAAGTATTATTTATTAAGGCTTAATTATAACCTTTTCTTCTACAGGTGGTGGCGGTGGTCTTCTATGCCTTTGCCTGTATTCAACAGTACAGGAAGAAATCATAAAGGATAATAATACAATTGCTGCAACAGGTTTTAAAGCCACGTTAGAAAAATTTCTTTTCATTACTAATTTTTAAATCATTATAATAAAAATTCATGCCACTATATTTATTAATTGATATTACAACATACATAATTCCATGCAGGTTAAAAATCCTTTATCAAATCATATTTTTGCTTTACCACAATCAAGTAAATGGACATAACCGCAAAAAACGCAGAAGCACTAAGACTTACAGAAGATGAATTTGAACTGATTAAACAGAAATTAGGACGCACTCCAAACTTTACAGAATTGTGCGCTTTCAGTGCCATGTGGAGTGAACATTGCAGTTATAAAAATTCCATCAAATGGCTTAAAACCTTACCAAGAAGCGGCGGCAGAATGTTGGTTGAAGCCGGCGAAGAAAATGCTGGTTTAATGGATCTTGGTAATGGCTGGGGCGTTGTATTTAAAATTGAAAGCCATAATCATCCTTCTGCAATTGAACCTTTCCAGGGCGCAGCAACCGGTGTTGGTGGTATTCAGAGGGATATTTTTACAATGGGCGCAAGACCAATCGCTTCTTTAAATAGCCTTCGCTTCGGTAATCTCAATGATAAAAAAACACAGCGCTTGCTTGCAGGTATTGTTCATGGTATTGGCCATTACGGAAACTGCTTTGGCGTACCAACTGTTGCGGGTGAAACTTATTTTGAAGAGTGCTATTCAACCAATCCTTTGGTAAATGCCATGAGCGTTGGTATAGTTAAGATTGATAAAACAATCAGCGCTACTGCAAAGGGTGTAGGCAATCCTGTTTTTTTTGTTGGAAGCGCTACAGGCAAAGATGGTATTGGTGGTGCATCATTCGCATCAGCAAATATTACTGCAGAGAGTGCAGAGGATTTGCCCGCTGTGCAGGTAGGTGATCCTTTCCAGGAAAAAAAATTATTGGAAGCCTGTCTTGAAGTTATTGAAACGGGTGCTGTAGTGGGCATGCAGGATATGGGCGCAGCAGGTATTATTTGTTCAACAGCTGAAATGAGTGCAAAAGGCAATGCAGGGATGCGAATTGATCTGGATAAAGTTCCAACACGCCAACAAAACATGCAAGCCTGGGAATTGTTGTTGAGCGAAAGCCAGGAACGTATGTTACTCGTTGCAGAAAAAGGCAAAGAACAACAAGTTATTGATGTGTTTGAAAAATGGGATTTACCATGTACAAATATTGGCGAAGTGACAAATGATGGCTTGCTTAAGTTTTATCTGCATAATAAATTAGAAGCCGAAATTCCTGCATACGAATTAGTACTCGGCGGTGGAGCTCCACAATATACACGAGAATATAAAGAGCCACCTTACTTAAAAAATATTCAGTTCTTTAATATAAATGATGTTGATGATATTGATGAAAAAGATGTGCAGCAAATAGCACAGCAAATTATTGCGTTGCCCAACATTGCATCTAAAAGATGGATTTATATTCAGTATGACAGCACAGTTGGTGCAGCTAACACAACCACAAATGCACCAAGTGATGCGGCTATCGTTTTAGCAAAGGGCACTAATAAAGCGCTTGCCTTAACAACCGATTGCAACAGCAGTTACACATTTGCTGATCCATATAAAGGTGCAATGATTGCTGTTGCTGAAGCAGCACGTAATATTGTTTGCAGCGGTGCTGAACCTATTGGAGTAACTAACTGTTTGAATTTCGGTAATCCATATGATCCTGAAGTGTATTATCAATTTGTAAAAGCAATTGAAGGAATGGGTGAAGCATGCAAAAAATTTAATACGCCTGTTACGGGTGGCAACGTAAGTTTTTATAATCAAAATCCTGATGGACCGGTTTACCCAACGCCAACTATTGGAATGGTGGGTGTGCTGGATGATTTTAATAACCGCATGACTTTAAATTTTAAAAATGCCGGTGATATTATTGTGCTTATCGGCACACAAAAAAATGATATTGGTTCAAGCGAATATTTACGCAAAATAAAGAAGGTGGAATTTTCATCTGCACCTGCTTTTGATCTTGATGAAGAGTTCGCTGTTCATAAATTTATCAGTTCAATCATTAAAGAAAAATTAATTGTAAGCGCACATGATTTAAGTGAAGGTGGTATGACGGTTGCGCTGTTTGAAAGTGCATTTTATAATGATCTTGGATTTGAAATTGATACTGAAATCAACACAAGAAAAGATGCATTTTGGTTTGGCGAAGCACAAGGCAGAATTGTTGTAAGTTGTTCTAACGATAAGCTTCCATCATTAAAAAGTAAAGCAGTTTCTACAGGTATTGATATAACTGTTTTAGGAAAAGTTACCAGCGGAAATATCACCATTAATAATGAAAGCTGGAATGATATAAAAGAATGGAAAAATTTATATGATACATCAATTGAAAAAATATTGAGCAACTAAAAAATTTATATGTTAGATAAAAACGCAAACATTATTGTTACTGGCGCCGCAGGTTTTATTGGTAGTTGCATGGCTGGTTTTTTAAATGAGAATGGTTATGAAAATTTAATTCTTGTTGATAAGTTTATTCATTCTGAAAAAGAAAAAAACTGGAAGCAAAAAAAATATAAATACACGGTTGACCGTGAGCTTTTGTTGGAATGGCTTGACGAAAATAAAAGAACAAAAATTGATTATGTAATTCATTTAGGTGCAAGAACAGATACAACAGAATTTGATTACAACATTCATCGCGAATTAAATTTTGATTACTCGCAGGATGTTTGGAACTATTGCACTGCTAACGATGTTCCGTTAATTTATGCATCTTCTGCAGCAACATATGGAGCTGGCGAATTAGGTTATGATGATGATAATGCTTTGCTCGGTGATCTGAAACCTTTAAATCCATACGGAGTTAGTAAAAATGAATTTGATCAGTGGGCGATCAAGCAATTAAACGCACCGCCATTTTGGGCAGGCTTAAAATTTTTTAATGTATATGGCCCGAACGAATATCATAAGGGAAGAATGGCAAGCGTGATATTTCATTCATTCAATCAAATACAAAAAGATGGTTTTGTAAAACTGTTTAAAAGCCATAGAGATGATTATAAAGATGGTGAACAACTGCGTGATTTTATCTATGTGAAAGATGTAATAAAAGTTATTTACTGGATGATGAATGAATCGCTGGTGCAAGACGAACAATCAACAGAAGTAAATACACTCAACCCGGGCATTTATAATCTTGGAACAGGCAAAGCAAGAACCTTTAATGATCTTGTACATGCAACCTTTAACGCGATAGAAAAAGAAAATAAAATTGTTTATACAAATATGCCGGATGATATAAAAGATAAATATCAATACTTCACAGAAGCTGTCATGCTTAAGCTAAAACATGCCGGTTACACAGAACATTTTACCACACTTGAAGATGGCGTTCGTGATTATGTAAAAAATTATCTTGCAGAGAAAAGATATTACTAAGCACAATTTTATTCAACCAGTTTTATAAACTCATCTTCATCAATAATCTTGATTGTATTTATTTTTTTTGCTTTCTCTAATTTACTGCCGGCATCTTCGCCAACAACGAGGTAATTTAATTTACTGCTTACACCGCTTACAATTTTGCCACCATGCTTTTCAACCATTTCTTCTGCTTCACTGCGTTTAAGTTTTGTCATGCTTCCGGTAAATAAAAATGTTTGTTCGTGTAATGTGTTTGATGTTGAAGTTTGCCTTTTTGTATTTTTCATATTCAAACCTAAATCCTGCAAACGATGCAGAATTTTAAGGTTATCCTCATTCTGAAAAAAACCATAAATACTTGTGGCTACTTTAATACCGATGTCTTCAAGATTTTGCAAATCTTCAATGCTCATTGTTGAAAAATCAAAAATTTCTTTTACTGCATTTGCCAAAGTTTTTGCTGTTGTTTCACCAACATAACGAATGCCCAATGCATATATTAAACGATGCAAAGGTTGTTGCTTGCTGTCTTCAATTGCTGATTGTAAATTATAAATTGACTTCTTGCCAAAACCTTCAAGTTTTCCGATCTCATCAAAGTTCAAAGTGTAAATGCCGGGAATATCTTTTAATAAATCAAGCTCAAAAAACTTCATAACATTTGCTGATCCAAAATGCTTTATATCCATTGCATCTTTGCTTACAAAATGAATGATCTTTTCAACCACCTGTGCCCTGCATTCAATATTAATGCAACGCCACACAGCTTCACCCTCTTCCTTAAATAATTCACTGTTACAAACAGGGCATTTTTTTGGATACTGAATAATTTTTTCAGTGCCTGTTCTAACATCAGGCAACGATTTTACAATCTGCGGAATTACATCACCTGCACGTTCCACCAACACTGTATCGCCAATGCGTAAATCTTTTTCTTTTATATATTCTTCATTATGCATTGAAATACTTGTAACCGTTACACCACCAATATGCACAGGTTCAAGTTTTGCAACGGGCGTAATAGCGCCGGTTCTTCCAACATTAAATTCAACACCAATAAGTTTTGTTGTGCCTTGCCTTGCTTTAAATTTAAATGCAATTGCCCACCGCGGATGATGTGATGTCATTCCCAATTTATCCTGCAAAACGAGATCGTTTACTTTAATTACCATTCCATCAATTTCGTAAGGCAGATCATCACGTTTGGCTTCATACTCTTTACAATATTCAAGCACTTTTTCAATGCCTTTTACAACTTTTTTTTCTTTTTCAGGTGAACGAAAACCTAAGTCCCACAACATTTTCAGCGACTCTGAATGTGATGTAAACGGTGCTTCTTTTTTTGATATATTTTCTTTTGAATGATCCTTTTGATCCGTACGTTTTTTATCTTTTTTATTTGCCGGATCGAATTCGCCAGGAGCATTTTCATCATTGTTTAAGTATAGTTCTTCATGGCTTATTTCATCACTCACTTTTTTGCCTTCCAATGTTGTATAATAACTCACATGGTATAAGAATGCTTCCAGGCTTCGCTTGGCAACAAGCTTTGGATCTTTAATGCGCAAACTTCCGCTGGCGGCATTGCGTGGATTTGCCAATGGCGGCAAACCTTCTTCTTCCATTAAATCGTTATATTTTTTAAATGATTTTTTACTCATCAGCACTTCGCCGCGTATCTCGGCTAATAAAATATTATAATCTGAAAATTTTGCAGACAAAGGAATAGAGCGTACCTGTTTAATATTCGTTGTTATTTCTTCACCCTCCACTCCGTTGCCACGTGTAACGCCGCGGCTTAATTCATCATCTTCATAAATCAACGAAATGCTGGCACCATCAAACTTTGGTTCAACACAATATTCAATAACATCAAGCCCTGTATTTTCTCTTGCCTTGCGATCAAAATCAATCAGATCTTCTTCATTGTAACTGTTATCCAAACTTAACATGGGCACTAAATGTTGCACCGTTGGAAAAGATGAATTCAACGTACTGCCAACACGTTGCGTTGGTGAATTTTTCGTTACAAGTTCAGGATGTTCTTTTTCTAATTGTTCAAGCTGTTTATATAACAGGTCATATTCTGTGTCTGATATCAGCGGATCGCTTGCAACATAATACCTGTACTCATGAAAGCGCAATGCATTTTTTAATTCATCAACATCTTTTACAGTAGCATTTTTTTTTAAAAAATCTCTTGAAACTTTTTCAAGGTGTTTTATTTGCTGCGCTGAATACATATATAATCTTTATGGCAAATTAATATGAAATGAGCGCATAAACATTTTAAGAAAAAATAGTGTCAACGATAAATTTTAGACGAATTCAATGTGGCAAAAAAGAACAGCAAGAATATCACATTAATTTATAATGATGTTTTGAATATAAACATGATACATTATTTTTACAATCTGCTTTAAAATTTTCTTGCCATGCTAATCGAAAATGCTATAGTAACTAAATTTATTGATGAAGATGAACGCAGTTTAATTAAAGATGTACATGCGCTTGTTGAAAGTTACCCGCATGTACCAATAACGGTTGACTGTGTAATTTTTGGTTTTGATAATAATGAACTTAAAGTATTACTAATACGCAGTGATCTTGAAATGTATCGTGGCAAATGGAGTTTGCTGGGAGATTTTGCACATGATGATGAAGAACTTGATGGTGCGGCTTACCGTGTGCTGCGCGAAAGAACAGGTATGGATGATGTATTTCTTGAACAGGTAAAAACATTCAGCAAACCAGACCGGCACCCGGGAGGAAGAGTGCTTACCGTTGCTTATTGTTCTTTGTTAAATACCGAACATCACGACTTAAAAATTACAGATAATGAATTGCACTGGCATAGTGTAAGAAGGCTTTGTGATATGGCTTTTGATCATAAAGAAATTATGGATACCTGTTATGCATGGCTGCAAAAAAGAATGCTTGAACATCCGCTTGGATTAAACTTATTACCTGAAAAATTTTCTTTGCGTGAACTGCAAAATTTATATGAAGTAATACTTGACATAAAGCTTGACAGGCGCAACTTTCGCAAGAAATTTTTCTCTATGGATTTTTTAATTGATACCGGCGAATATGAAGATGATGTACCACACCGCCCCGGAAGATTATACCGTTTTGATTATGATAAATATCAGCATAACAAAAGAAGATGGACGGGCATTGAGTTTTAATTTTTAATGCAGACTAACGCTAATAATAAAACGTTACTTACCAAAGCAATTGTTACTGCTTTACTTGTTGCCGGCACATTAGATGTACTTTCTGCAATTGTTATGTATGATTTTGTTATGCATCGTGTAACTACGTTGCAGATTTTAGATGGGATTGCTGCAACCTTATTTGGTAAACCTGCTATTGGAAATGAAATCATCATGGCTATTATTGGTTTGCTGATACATTACTTTATTACATTTTGTTTTGTAGTTTTTTATTTTTTAGCATATCCACGTATAAGTGTTTTACAAAAAAATAAAATAATAAGCGGCTTGTTGTATGGCATTTTTGTTTGGTTTATAATGAATATACTTGTTGTTCCTGTTGCAACCGGTAATCATTATTATTTTTTGTTCCCTGCCTTCTTGCGGCAAATTTTACCGCTTATGTTTTGTATAGGAT
>CAZZXW010000087.1:0-10616 GCA_964658095.1 uncultured Parafilimonas sp.
CTATCTTGCAACAAATGTTAGTACAAATATTATTGATGCTATTGCAAAAGTGCCTGGCGTTAATGCCATAACAACCGGGCCCAATGTTTCAAAACCAATAATTCGCGGCCTTGGTTATAACAGGGTGCTAACCTTATATGATGGCATACGGCAGGAAGGCCAGCAATGGGGTGATGAACATGGTATTGAAGTAGATCAATATGGTGTTGATAAAATTGAAATTATAAAAGGCCCATCAAGCTTAACGTATGGTTCTGATGCATTGGCGGGTGTTGTAAATCTTATTCCATACCAGCCTGCGCCTGAAGGCAAAATGATTGGTGAAGTGTTAGGTGAATATCAAACTAACAACGGCATGTTTGGTGGCTCTGCCATGTTAGGTGCTACAAAGAATGGTTTTGAATGGATGGCAAGAGTATCGCATAAACAGGCAACAAATTACCGCAATAAAATTGATGGCAGGGTTTATAATACTGCCTTTAGTGAAACAGATGCAAACGTTATGCTTGGCCTGCATCGCCGTTGGGGATTTACGCATTTGAATCTTTCTATGTTTAATGATCTGCAGGAGATACCTGATGGCAGCCGTGATTCTGCCACACGCCAGTTTACAAAACAAATAACGGAAGCTGATACAGTAAGGCCCATTGTTACGCAGAGTGAACTTACTTCTTATAAGATAACGCCGCTGCATCAGCATGTGCAACACTATCGTGCTTACTCAGCCAACACTTTTATAATCGGTGCAAGTAAGCTTGATGTAAACCTTGGTTTTCAGCATAGCGAACGACAGGAATTTTCTCATCCGCAGTTGCCTGATGTAGCCGGATTGTATTTGCTGCTTAACACTTTTACATATGATGTAAAATATCATCTTCCAACTTTTAGTGAATGGAACATAACTCTTGGCGTTAATGGTTCATACCAGCATAACAGTGTAACAAAAGGAACTGAATTTATTATTCCAACATATCACCAGTTTGATGTTGGCCCGTTTGCGTTTGTAAGAAAAACACTCGGCAAATTTGATTTTGAAGGCGGCGCCCGTTTTGACAGCCGTTCATTCTCAAACCAGCAATTATATACTAAGCCTGATGTTGTAACAGGATTTGATAAACCGGTTTACGGAGCAGATACTGTTGGTGCAGACAAACCATTTTATAAATACAATCATACTTTTTCTGGTGGTTCCGGCAGTATTGGTGGAACTTATAATGTTACAAATAAGCTTGCGTTTAAAGCGAATTTTGCCAGAGGTTTTCGTTCACCGAATATTGCAGAGATATCGGCGAATGGTGTTCATCCCGGCACTAATCTTTATCAAATTGGTAATTCAAATTTTAAACCTGAATTTAATTTGCAGGAAGATGTTGGGTTAAGTTATACATCTGAATATTTTGCTTTAGACTTCAGCCTGTTTAATAACGTTATCTCGAATTATATTTTTAATCAAAAACTTGTAACAAGCACAGGCGCAGATTCAGTAATTGTTGCCGGCAATCAAACATTTAAATTTCAACAAGGCAAAGCAGATTTATATGGCGGAGAAATAAGCGTGGATATTCATCCGATAAAGCCACTTCATTTTGAAAATACATTTTCATTGGTGTATGGTTTAAATAAAGATATACCTGAACAACAAAAATCTGACAGTAATAAATACCTGCCTTTTATTCCGCCGCCACATGGCGTTTCAGAACTTAGATATGATTTCAATTCTAAACTGCATCATATTACCAATGGTTTTGTAAAAGCACAGGTGGCATATTACATGGCACAAAACAAAGTATATCTTACTGACAATACAGAAACACCTACGCCAGGTTACACTTTATTTAATGCAGGTGTTGGTGCCGGGTTTACAAACAAGAACAATAAAACCATTTTCAATTTATATATCATGGCAAACAATTTATTTAATACGGCTTATCAGGATCATCTTAGCCGTTTAAAATATTTTGAGTTTTACAACTACTCACCAAACGGCCACTATGGTATTTATAATGAAGGCAGAAATATTGTGTTTAAGATTGATTTTCCTATTGACAGTAATTTAAAATAGAAGAATAAGTTTACAAGGTTTTATGCTTCTTGTTGATTAATGTAACTTTTAAAACGAAGCTGTAGTATTGTTTAATGATGATACTGCAGTTTTATTATTGTTTATAAATGATGGTTGAATAGATCGTGCCATGATAACGTGAAGGCGTTTCATTCAGCTTTTTTACTATATAGTTATAATCAGCAAAAAAATTTACCAGCTTATTAAAACTGATTGGATACGGCACCCAGAAGTTTGATTTATCAGTATCATATTCAACCATAATTAAATAACCATCTTCATTAAGACAATTGAATATCTTATTAATGAAAGAACTTTTATCTTTTACAAAATGAAATGAGTTTGCCATTAATATGCATGAAAGATTTGTGAGCGGCAGAACATCATTAACAAAGTCTAATACAAGTTTCTCAAGCCTGATTTCATTTCTTACTTCCACATTTTTTAGTGAGCGCCTGTTTTTGTAAATAATCCATCGCCGCAACCTAAATCAGCACAAACCAATTTGCGGTTAGCTATTGAATGTTTTATCAGTGCAATTGCTTGTGATAATTGCATTTAATAATTTAATTAAGATGATAGATCGCTTTCAGCTCATTACAAATTCTTTCAACGGTAGTTTTTAAAGGAGTATAATGAAATGAAGGAAGCGCTTTTAATAACTTGCTGTTATTAAAGTGCACAACAGCTAATGCAGTGTTTGCAGTTTCTTTAGTAATGAACGGTGCTTTGCCGGTAAATAAACTTCGTACAGTTTCTGCACGCCAAACAACACCTGCTAAAAACGGAGTAATTTTTTTATGTGAAAGTTTTTTATGAAACACTTCTGCAATCATATCAAACAATGTTTTGTAAGAAATATTTTCTGCGCTGATGATAAAGCGTTTTGATGAAATATCACTGTTCATCAAAGTTATCATTGCATTTACAACATCATGTACATCAACAAAACCCGTTACACCTTCTGAGTAATAAGGAAACTCTTTGTACACTGTTTTAAAAATTTCGGATGAACCATTATTCCAGTCACCGGCGCCAAGTATTATTGACGGGTTAATAATTACCGCATCCAGCCCTTCTGCAATGCCGCGCCACACTTCTGTTTCACCAAGATATTTACTCTCACCATATATGCTGTTAATGTTTTCTTCACTCCATTGCATGTCTTCATTAATAGTAGTATTGGTTTTCATTTTTCCTAAAGCAGCAACAGAACTTACATGCAACAGTTTTTTTACACCACAATTTATACAGGCGTTTACAATGTTTGCAGTGCCTTCAACATTGGTTTTATAAAGTTCTTTTCTGTTTTTTGGATTGAATGAAACTTTAGCTGCACAATGATAAACCTGGTCAACACCAGTTAAAATTTCTTCAAGTAAAATCACATCGAATATGTCGCCTTTTATCCATTCAATATTATGATTTGTAAAAGGGATTTCTGATCTGTATAAAGCTTTAATTTTTACATCTTGCTTTAATAATTCATTTAATAAATGAGAACCAACCAAACCTGTTGCGCCGGTAATAAAAATTGATTGTGGATCTGTTCTAATAACTTGTTGTTGTGCCATTAAGTTTGTAAGATTTACGTTGCGTTGAAGGCTTTAATATTTATAAAAACCTTTTCCCGTTTTTCTGCCAAGCTCATGTGCATCTGCTTTATTTTTTTGAATAGCCGAAGGCTTTAAACGTTCGGGCTTGCCTAATGCTTCCCATACAATATCACTCACTGAATAATTTACATCTATGCCAATCATATCCATTAATTTAAAAGGGCCCATTTTAAAACCTGTTGCTTCCATCACTGCATCAATTGTTTCAATGTCTGTTTTATTTTCTTCAATCAATTGCAAAGCTTCAAGATAATAATGCCTTGCAACACGGTTAACAATAAAACCCGGCGCATCATTACAAACAACCGGCGTTTTATTTAATTGTTTTGCAAGTTCAAGCAATGTTGCAATTATGCTTTCGCCTGTTTTTTCAGTACGGATTATTTCTACGAGCTTCATTACTTGTGCAGGATTAAAAAAATGCATTCCTGCAAAACGGTGCGCATAATTTTTATCATGGCTTAATTCAATCACAGAAATAGATGACGTGTTTGTTACAAAAATTGTTTCATCATTATTTATTAAAGCCAGCTCATCAAATAATTTTTGTTTGATCTCTTTATTTTCAATCACAGCTTCAATAACAATATCAGCAATGCAATCATTTATGTTTGGTGAAAAATAGATGCGTTGTAAGATTTCGTTCTTCTCTTCCTCGTTTATTTTCTTTTTATCACTTAATGTTTGCAAACTGTTTTCAATAACAGTTTTGCTTTTTGAAAGCATTTCTTTGTTAACATCAAACAAGATTACCTTAAATTTATTTTGTGCAGCAACCTGCGCTATTCCGCTGCCCATAGTGCCGGCACCGCAAACACAGATTGATTGTATTATTTTCAACGAATAATTTTTACAAACATAATTGTAAAAAAAGATAAGCCTTATTTTTACAATCGCTTTAAATGTACTTTTAAATATGCAGCAGTTAGATTTATTCAATATAGAAACCCAGAAGAAAAACAAAGTTTTAAAAATAGAAGACAAGCAGGCTGCAATAAATACAAACTCAACTGATACAAGCGAAGAACCAGGCAAAGCCGAAGAAAAAAAATATATTCAGCTTATAAAACCTTTATCAAAAAACAGTGAACAAAAGCCATCAAAGCGTGGAAGAAAATCTTTTAAAGAAATTAATCTTGATGTTGCATTGCTTGATATTCCTGATGATGAAACACTTTGCAAAAAACAATATTATTCTATAACCGAAGTAGCAGAATGGTTTCATGTTAATCCATCGCTGTTGCGTTTTTGGGAGAATGAATTTGATATTTTAAAGCCACGTAAAAACCGTAAAGGAGATCGTTTGTTTCGTCCTGAAGATATAAAAAACCTGCGTATTATTTATTACCTGTTGCGACAGCAAAAATATTCTATTGAAGGCGCCAAGCAGTTTTTAAAAGATAACAGGCAAAAAGCAGAGATGCAGGTGCAGATGGTTGAATGCTTAACAAAATTCAAATCGTTTCTTTTAGAATTGCGTGCTAATTTAGGCGCATGAAAAAATTGATCATCCTCATATTAATTATTGCATCTTTTGCTGGTAAAACACAAACAATTACTGCTGTAAAAGTTGATTCAACAACTGCATACCAAACAATTTATAATAACACAAAACATGAAACCACCTTACGAGGCTTAATAAAACGCAGCCTTATTGAAGGTGATACAACGTTTGCCTGGTTTGCTAAAAATTATAAATTAGGCAAGCCAAATGATAGTGCTGTTGCAGCTTTTAAAGCCCATACCGGTGATGTTAAAATGATAATCTTTGGCGGCACATGGTGCGAAGACACTCAAAATATTTTGCCGCAGTTTTTTAAGATGGCTGATGCTGCCGGTTATGCAGATTCAAACATTACATTGATTGGTGTTGACCGTTCTAAAAACACGATAGATAATTTATCTTCTGCCTTCCAGGTAACAAAAGTTCCCACATTTATTGTATTGAAAAATGGCAAAGAAGTTGGCCGTGTAACAGAATACGGCGAAAGCGGAGAACCCATTAAAGAGCTTGGAAAAATTGTTGCCACCTTATAAAAAAAATGATGCGCATAAATTTATGCGCATCATAATACTATATAGAATATCTTATTGTACTACTTCAGGTACATCAAGCTTATTCTTTTTCACAAAATCATCACGGTAAGTACCTATACTTTCAATAACCTGGCTAACATGTTCCAACGTTGCATCTGCCTTCTCATGCACATCGCCTAATTCATTATCTAAAATATCAATCCCGATATTAATGTTCTCTGCCTCAATTTGAGATACTTTTTTTAACAGTGAAGCCTGGCTGTTTTTTACATCTTCCAATTCACGTATAATCTTTTCAATTGCTTCAAGTTTTTGCCTTTTTTCCATAATGATTAATTTAAATTAAATATTTGCAAATACTATACTTGATTCATTCTTATTAAGAAACAAATTAACTTTTAACATCTCTTCCTTAATTTACAAACAACATAGTTGGCTAATTAATTTAGTATTTAATTTGCAACTTAAATAATGGTTATGAATACAGTTATTAAATGCCCTTCTTGCGGAAATGAGTTTGAACCTAATGATGTTATGCGTGAAGAAATACAGAAAGAATTAAGGCAGCAAATGAATGACTGGAAGCAAAAAAAGAAGATGAATATAAACAACTGCAATCATCATTAGAAAAACAATTGCATGCAAAAGATGAAGAAGTAAATAAAAAGCTTATTGATGAAAAGAAAAAGTTGCAGGCTGATCTTGAAACATCTATACAAAAAACACTAAGCGCTGATTTTGAAAACCAGCTAAAAATGTTGCACCAGGTTGTCGCCGATAACGAAGAAAAATTAAGATCAGCCAGGAAAAAAGAACTTGAATTTTTGCAAAAAGAACAAGACATAAAGCGTAAAGAAGAAGAGCTTGAAATAAACATTCAAAGAAAAATAAATGAAGAAAGAGAAAAACTTTCGCTTGAAATAAGAAAGATTGAAGATCAGAAATTGCAACAGGCAGAACTTGATTTTAAATTAAAGCTTGCCGAAAAAGACAAGCAGCTTGAAGATCAAAAAAAACTTGCTGAAGAAATGAAGCGCAAAGCAGAACAAGGCAGCATGCAATTACAAGGCGAAGTACAGGAACTGATGCTTGAAAATATTTTACACAGCACTTTTCCGCATGATAAAATTATACCTGTTGGCAAAGGTGTGCGTGGCGCAGATTGCATTCAAACAGTATGCAACCCGTTTGGTAATGAGTGCGGCAAAATAATTTATGAAAGCAAACGCACGTCGTCTTTCTCTGCTGAATGGATTGATAAGCTTAAAGCAGATATGCGCAGCCAGGGCGCTGATCTTGCCGTTATTGTAACCCAAACTTTGCCACGCGATATGGAAAGATTTGGTGAGAGAGATGGCGTATATATATGCACATTTACAGAAGTAAGAAGCCTTGCACTTGTGTTGCGCAACAGCATTATAGAAGTTTTTAAATTAACACGCAGCCAAGAAAATAAAGGCGATAAAATGCACATGCTGTATAGTTATTTAACAAGCAATGAATTTGGAGAACAATGGAAAGCCATTCGTGAAGGGTTTTTAAGCATGAAGATAAGCATACAAAAAGAGCGTGACGCTATGGAGAAACTTTGGAAAGCAAGAGAAAAACAATTAGAAAAAGTATTGCTTAATGCTGCACACATTAAAGGTTCTGTTGAAGGTATTGCAGGTGCAGATGCTATTAATTTGAATTTAATTGAAGACGACTCTTCCTCTTTGCTTGATTAATTTAAGATTGCTTTGGCATGATATTTAACAATCGTTATGCAGCAAAGGGATTTAAAAAAACATCTTAAAAGCAAACTTAAAAAAATTTATGAAAAAGATTTTATTGGCAATAATTGTTATTGCATCATTTTCTGTAACACATGTAAATGCACAATTACAAAGAGGTAATGTATTAGTTGGTGGAGATATAGCAAATTTTGATATTGGTTTGAAAAAAAATACCGGCTATGATATACAATTAAATCCAAAAGCGGCGTGGTTTCTTAATGATAAAATTGCAATAGGACCTGACCTTGCTTTTGGGTTATCAAAAGCTAATAAAGAATCTTCCACTGTAACTGATTATAGTGTAGGTGCATTAGCTCGTTATTATTTAGTACCGTCTCAATTAAATACTGAGTCTTTATTAAGACATACACGTGCTTTTTTTGAAGGTAATGTTGGAATTTCAGGAAGAAATGTATCAGATGGCGGCGGTACAACTAATGGTTTAGGATTGGGAATTGGGCCAGGTATAGCATATTTTATAACTCCAAGTATTGGTTTAGAGGCCTTATTAAAATATGAAGGATTAGTTGGTTTTGGTAGCACAACAACACAAAGTAATCTAAATCTTTCTGTTGGTTTTCAGGTATATCTGCCTGGAAGAGCAACAAGAAATAAAGTTATGAACGATACAAAATAATTTTATCATAATCATATATAAAAAGCCGCCTTAACAAGCGGCTTTTTTATTGCTAAACCTTAACATCATCTTTCGTTGAACCGTTTCTACATAATGGTTATATCTTTTAAGTAAACGGATGCCAGCTTGTATTTTATATTTGCAACCCAATTAATTAAAATGAGCCAGCATTTATCAGAACAGGAAATTATACGCAGACATAAATTAGAAAAATTACAGTCGCTTAATATCAATCCATATCCTGCACCGCTGTATCCTGTTTCACATTATTCATCTGATATCAAAAACAATTTTTCAGAAGCAACAAAAGAGCAGTTTGCTGATGTTTGCGTTGCAGGCAGAATAATGAGTTTGAATGATAAAGGCAAGGTTTTTTTTATAAAGATCCAGGATAGTAAAGGCATCATACAATTATATGTGCGTAAAGATGATGTTTGCCCCGGCGATGATAAAACATTGTTTGATGAAGTAATAAAACATTTGATTGATCTTGGTGATATCATTGGTGTAACAGGTTTTGTTTTTATAACACGCACCGGCGAAATTTCCATTCATGCAAAAAGCTTTTCGCTGCTTACCAAATCTTTAAAGCCTTTGCCTGTTGTTAAGCGTGATGAAGAAGGAAATGTATATGATGAAGTAACTGACCCGGAGTTTCGTTACCGTCAGCGTTATGTGGATCTTATCATCAACCCTGATTTAAAAAATGTTTTTTTAAAGCGCACACAAATGATAAATACGATGCGTACATTTTTAAATGAACGTGGTGCCTTTGAAGTTGACACACCTGTGCTGCAACCAATACCAGGTGGTGCCGCAGCAAAGCCGTTTGTAACACATCACAATGCCCTGGATGTTCCGTTGTACCTGCGCATTGCAAATGAATTGTATTTAAAAAGATTGATCGTTGGCGGCTTTGACTGGGTATATGAATTTAGCCGTGATTTCAGGAATGAAGGCATGGACAGAACGCATAATCCTGAATTTACAATACTTGAATGGTACACTGCTTACAAAGATTATTTCTGGATGATGGAAACAACAGAGCAACTGTTTGAAAAGATTGCATTAACCTTACATGGAACCACAGAAATTAAAGCCGGTGAAAACAACATCAGTTTAAAAACGCCTTTTAAACGCATTACCATTTATGATGCCATTAAAGAATACACAGGTTTTGATGTAAGTGAAATGGATGAAACAAAACTGCTTGAAGTATGCAGGCATTTAAACATTGAGGCAGATGATACCATGGGTAAAGGCAAGTTGATTGATACAATTTTTAGCAAGAAGGCGGAAGACAACTTTATTCAGCCAACATTTATAATTGATTATCCTGTAGAGATGAGCCCGCTTACAAAAAAGCATAGAAGTAAACATGGCCTGGTAGAAAGATTTGAACTTATGATCAATGGAAAAGAACTTGCTAACGCATATAGTGAATTAAATGATCCGCTTGACCAGCGGGAACGGTTTGAAGAGCAATCACGCCTGATGGAACGCGGTGATGATGAAGCCATGTTTATTGATGAAGATTTTTTGCGTGCTCTTGAATACGGTATGCCGCCAACCAGCGGTATTGGCATTGGTATTGACAGGTTATGTATGTTGATGACTAATCAATCGTCCATACAGGATGTTTTATTATTTCCGCAAATGAGACCGGAACGCAGAATTGATGAAGTATAACAAGCGTTGTTTGACATTATTTAATTCTAATTGTTAGATTCACTTACAATTCTCTTAAAGAAACCTTAACAAGAAGCATTTGTTAACAAAGTGGCACAATTTTGAAGCAATGAATTTGATTTAAATTATTAATTATGAAAAAATTTCTTGTAATATTTTTAGCAGTAGCAGCAATTGCTGCAGGCTGTAATAGCGCAGAACAAAAAACAGATAATGCTGCAGCTGATTCACAATCAAAGCAGGCAATAATTGATTCTGTTAATGCTGCCAATCAGCAACAAAAAACGACTGATTCTTTAAATGCAATCGTGACTTCAAAGCCAGTTTTATCCAGACCGGAAAGAAGGGCAACTTCTTCAAGCAATACAACAAGTACTTCTACACAATCTAGTACAGCGCCTGTTACAACAACAGCGCCAAGTACTACAACTACAACCGCGCCTGCAACAACTACAACTACTACAACAACAAAGAAAAAGGGTTTTAACGGTACTGAAAAAGGTGCTGTTATTGGTAGTGGTGTTGGTGCTATAACAGGTGCGCTTGTAAGCAAAAAACATCATAAACTTGGCGGAGCAGTAATTGGTGGTTTATTAGGTGCCGGTGCCGGTGCCGGAACAGGAGCTATAATAAGTCATAAAAGCAAGAAAGACAGCACTTATTAATAAAGACAGCACTTATTAATATTATATAAATAAAAACTCCGGCTCATTAATTATAAGCCGGAGTTTTTATTTATATAAGTTAAGCAGAATTCCTACCTGCATTTATAATACCAAACGAACAACGCATGGCAAGCT
>CAZZXW010000088.1:0-10569 GCA_964658095.1 uncultured Parafilimonas sp.
CAAGCTGAAAGTTGTGCCGCAGGTTAAAGCTGCATAAGATTAAATTTTGTTTATGAGCATGAACATTTCTCTTTCTTCAAATACAAATACAAGAATATACCGTATTGCGGTTAGTGTATTCTTTTTTATTGCCGGCTTAACTGTATCAAGTTGGGCAAGCCGCATACCTGATATAAAAACAGCATTGCATTTAAGTGATGCTGCATTGGGTAGTGTATTATTTGCAATACCTGTTGGTCAAATTATAAGCTTGCCCATTTCAGGTTGGCTGGTATCACGCTTTGGCAGCAGGCAACTTGTTATTGCTGCAGCCGTTTTGTTTCCGCTAACATTAATACTGCTTGGCATTACAACATCTGTATGGCAATTGGTTATTGTACTTTTCTTTTTTGGTGTTTGGGGTAACCTTATAAATATTGCCATGAACACACAGGCCGTTGGTGTTGAATCTTTATATGGAAGATCTATCATGGCTTCATTTCATGGTTTATGGAGCTTGGCAGGGTTTTGCGGTGCAGCCGCAGGTAATTTTTTCGTTGCATCAGATATATCACCCTTCTTTCATTTTGCAGTTATTGCTGTTGCAGCAATAATAATGGTGTTAACTTCTTATCGAAATACTTTGCCTGACAATAATGAAAAGAAACAAGCGCAGCCAATGTTTGTTAAGCCGGATAAAGTTGTTTTATTATTAGGCTTTATTGCTTTTTGCAGTATGATCTGCGAAGGTGCAATGGCAGACTGGAGCGGCGTTTATTTTCAAAATATAATTCATGCGCCGGCTGCGTATAAAACACTTGGTTACGTATCATTTATGGGTACAATGGCAGCAGGAAGATTTATTGGTGATAAACTTGTTACAAGATTTGGTGTTAAACGCATTTTGCAGGTTAGTGGAGTTGTAATCGCATCAGGTTTAGCTATCGTTGTTATATTCCCTTACCTGGTGTCTGCTATTGTTGGATGTTTGCTGGTAGGCTTTGGTGTTTCATGCGTTGTACCGATGGTGTATGCAATGTCTGGTAAATCATCAACTATGTCGCCAGGGCTTGCATTAGCTGCAGTATCAACAATAAGTTTTGTTGGATTTTTATTAGGTCCTCCGGTGATTGGATTTATAGCTCAGCTTGCAGGTTTACGTTGGTCTTTTGCACTATTGGCTTTATTAGGATTAGGTGTATCATTTTTTGGAAATAAAGTAAAAGCTTAATTATATTCTAACCTTAGAAAAACACAAATCTCATTTGGCAAGTGCTGAATGAGATTTTTTTATCTGTTCATCACGCCTGATTTTATCCCAGTATGTTTTTGCCACGTATAACATTCCAAAGCTTTCGCCATCTTCTTTATTAATATGACGGTGATGCATTTTATGTGCCCATCTTATTGCTCTTACATAACGGTTACTGCTGCGTGTAAATAATTTAAACCGCTGGTGAATGATGATGTCATGGACCAAAAAATAAGCAAATCCATATAAAGCAATACCGGCACCAATGCTCACAACCCACCATGCCTGTTGCATACTGCCCAGCATAATGCAAAGCCAGCTTGGTACAGCAAATATTATAAAGAATGCATCATTTTTTTCAAAGAAGCTTTTATTAGGATTGTGATGATCTTCATGCAGGTACCAAAGAAAACCATGCATAACATATTTATGCGTAAGCCATGTAATGCCTTCCATTAAAAAAAAGGTTAAGAGCGCAATACAAGGATAAATTATCCAGTTCATAAAAAAGTTCTTAACAATAAAAAGAATAGTACCTGTATCATTAACAAATGTACCGCGAATATGTTTTGCTTTTTAAACGGCAATCTTTGAAAGAGCGCTAATAACAAAGCGCTAACAACAAGCCAACACACATAATTATACCAAGGAACTTTATCGCCTTGCCATTTCCAGTAACCAAGCTTTACAGCAACCGGTTCAATTATCCAGTCAAACAAAACAGCCAGCAAAGCAGCATCAATAACGAAAGAAATTTTTTGCACTCTTTTATCAACCGATAAACCTTTTGCATTAATACGTTTCAACATCCTGTTTTCATAAGCTGTTGTAGCAATGCCTGCGCAATACATTACAATAAACCAATTGATGCCGATGATTAAAGGAACGCCGAATAGCTTAAATCCTAAAACGTTTCCGTAAGTATAATTGCCAAATATTTTTGACGTATGAATGCCAGTATATTCTAGCACAAATCCTGCTATAATAACAACGATCATAAATATAAAAAAGTAGATGTTTTTTTCTGTTTGTGTGATAATAAGCAGCGCTGCTATCACTAAAAGATTTACCGGTGTATTTTGTATGAACCAATCTTTGTGCGATGTAAAAAGAATACCAATGAGGCCGCTTACATGAAACAACAAAGCAATAAACAGCGCAATATTATTTATAAGATTTTTTCTATTCATGATGTTGCCATTTATGGCTGTCTTCAACTATTATTTGAGATGTTATTTGTGCTGATTTTAAACATAGTGGTATGCCGCCGCCCGGATGCACGCTGCCACCAACAAAATATAAATGTTCTATATCTTTTGAAAAATTGGGATGCCTAAAAAACGCCGCCTGTCTTGAGTTTGAGCTTGTACCATATAAAGCACCAAGATAGCTTAAAGTAAGTTCTTCAATCAATTGCGGATGTAATACATCTTCTGTTTCAATCAGGCTTTCAATATCTTCTTTTAATAAACGCTTAAGTTTCGATAACACATTTCGTCTGCATGTTTCAATAACTTCTTTATTACTGATGTTTTTATCTGATGCAACGTTTACCATCACAAACCAATTTTCTTTATTAGCAGGTGCATGTGTGCCCGGCTCAAGCTTTGAAGTTATGTTTATATAAACAGTTGGATCGTTATACAATTTTTTTTGTTTAAAGATTGAATCAAACTCAGCTTTGTAATCTTTACTGAAAAAGATATTATGCAATTCAAGCTGCCTGAATTCTTTCTTAATTCCCCAATAAAAAATGATGGCGCTGCTGCTTCGTTCCTGTTTCAATACTTCATCAGCTTTCACTTTATCATTCAATAATTTTAAATAAGTAAAGTAAACATCAGTGTTACTTATTACAACATCAGCAAACAAATTCTCATCATTAATAACCAGACCTTTTGCTTTCTTTTCATGCACAATTATTCTTTGTACTTCAGTATTTAATTTAAACTGAACACCTTTTTTAATTGCCAGGTTATATAAAGCATTTACAATTGAAATCATTCCACCTTCAGGATAAAAAACGCCTTCGCTGAATTCAATATGCGGAATAAGTTTAAGCATTGCCGGTGCCTTATAAGGATTGCTGCCGCTATATGTTGCATAACGGTTAAACAACTGAACAGTATGAGGATTTGAAAATTGTTTTTTGTTTGATTGATCAAGCGATAAAAAAAGATAATTGCTTTTAGTGTTGCGTAATGCGTTTAAAATATTAGCTCTTTTTAATGTAGATATTCTATGCAAAGAGTAATTTAAAAAAATGTTTCCGATGTTGTTATAAATATTGCCTGATTCATGTAAATAAGATAATGTGTTTGCTTCAGGCTCGCCTGTTTTTTTTTGAAGCTCCTGCGCAAACTTTTTTTTATCTGTATATGCATTTATAATACTTCCATCTTCATAAAAATATTTACATCCGATGTTTACAGGTTTGTAGTTGAAGTAATCATGAATATCTTCATCAGCCAGTTTAAAAAGTGCTTCGATATTTTCAGGTTGAACAAATAAACTTGGTCCAGTATCAAATGAATAACCATCTATTTTCAACAAGCTAATTTTTCCACCGGGATAATTGTTTTTTTCAAATACCGTGACATTAAAATTTGCAACAGCTAAACGTATAGCAGTTGCAATGCCTGCAATGCCGGAACCAATAATATACGCTTTAAGTTTGTTGGGCATTACATTTTTTGAACGCTTGCCTTTGCTTCAGCCAAAGATTTTTTTACAAGCGGAAATGCGATCTTAAACCATTCAGTAAATTTTTGTGGATGTGATTGCAGTGAAGATTCAATTTCATCAACAGAGCGATAACAAAAATCTTGTACTTCAGCTTTATTAAAATGTATTGCACCATTATGGGTTCCTGAAAATACATGATCAAACTCATGTTCTGTTAAGCCGTTATCAAAACCTGTTTCATAAATAAAATCAAACACTTTTTCTATCGAAGTTTCAAAGCCAAGTTCTTCTTTCAATCGTCGCAACGCGGCATCTTTAACAGCTTCATCAGGCTTAGGATGACTACAGCAGGCGTTCGTCCACAAACCGCCGCTGTGGTACTTATTTATCGCTCTTTGCTGTAATAACATCTCGCCTTTATTATTAAAAATAAAAACACTGAAAGCCCTGTGCAGCCTGCCTTCGCGGTGGGCCTGCATCTTTTCCATTAACCCAATCTGTTTATCACTTTCATCAACCAGTATAACCTGCTCCATTAAAAAAGGTTTAGAATAATTATAAGTTTTGGTAATAGTTATCGAATTAAAACTGACGTACCTTTTAAGAATATTTTTTTACCTGTATCGTGTTCTGTGTAACTCAGAAACCATACATACGTACCGGAACCTTGCGGTGTTCCGTTTATTCTTCCATCCCATTTCTGCATCCAGTTTTTAGTTGCAAAAACCATTTGCCCGTAACGGTTAAACACTTTAAACTCAAGGTTATCTGCCTTGTATGCATCCAACGGATACAGGAAATCATTTAATCCATCACCGTTTGGTGTAAAAGCAGTGGGCACTGCAATATAACAGTTATACAACACTTTTATTTTTAACTGCGCAGTATCAAAACAATGTATATCATTTTGAACAATCAATGCTACAGGATAAAATCTTCCGTCATGCTCACTTACAGCCGCATATTTTTTTGGCGGTGGATTTTGCAATGTACTGGTCAAACCATCACCAAAGACCCAGTACCAGCTTATAAGTTTTCCGGTGCTTGAATCAGTATACACAGCAACATCTTCAGGGCAAAGCGTTGTTGAAGGTGCTATCGCAAAACGCGCTTTCAGTTCATTATCTAAAAGAATGTCTGCAGATGCTGTGTCAGCGCAAACGCCATTGCTTGCAAAAAGCTGTATATGTTTTTTGCCATAATCATTAAACAAAAAAATTGAATCACGTGCAGTACTTACGCCATCACTGTCAAACGTCCAGTCCCATTCATTTGTATGATCTTTTCCATCATGCGCATAAAGCAAAGTATCGTACACACAACCTAAGCCAACACGATAACTAAAAGCTGCAGAAACGGTATCAGCAGTAATAAAAGAAATACTTTCACTAACAGGCGTTTCCTGGGCACATTCATCAATAATAGTATTTAAATCTGTTCCATTTTTTAAAGTAACAGTATAAGAACCGTTGGTTAAGATGGGATGATTTAAAACAACATTTACTACCGGCGAAACGCCATTATCATCACATGATGCACCATAAGCTTTTATAATTGAAACAGGCGCCGTACCTGTAATTGAAAAATCACTTCCATCCGAAGCAACAGAACTGCACCTGATAGCTTTCTTAAAATAAAATTGCAAAGTATCGGGTGCGCAGCCAACAGGTACAATACTGTCAAAAGAAGTTGGTTGCAGTGGCGTAATTGTAAATGGAATGCTATCATCTTCCGGAATAGCATTATCACAGTTATCCAGCAGCGAATTGTTGTCGCTGCCATTTTTTGTTTTAAGATAATAATAGCCCGGCTTGATTTCTTTATCAAAATTTATAATAATAGAATCCATATCAAAGCTTGCATTACAATTAGTTCCGCTTGCAGAGATAACGTTAGCCTCTTTAGGCGAAATTGAAAATTCATTTCCGGCACCGGTAAGGCTATTGCATTTTACGCTTTTGTTCAATTTTAAATAAATAGTTTTTGCATCGCACTTAACAGTTGCGGTTTGCATGGCTGGCTTTGTGGTATCTGTTATAACCGCAGTGCCTCCGTTAAATGAAAGGCTGTAGCCTGCCTGCCCTGGTTTAAACGTATTAAAATGGCTTATCAATAAAATATAATTGTGGCCCTGTATAAGTGTAGGCATAGAGCTGAAGGTTGGAAATGCATCTCCTGCACAATTAATAAGTGAGTTTCCACTGGATGATGTGCCTGTATTTCCAAATCTGCCACTCCAGTTTTCTGCAACAAATAATGAGCTGTTAGTATAAACTTCATTTGGATCATGATTGGTAATATCAAATATCTGCCAATCGTAATCATCGCCCTGGTCAACAGGAGTAATAACAAATCCTAATGTGCCTGTTTGATAACATGTGAACTTATACCAAAAGGGATTTAGATCCTGGTAGTTGGCATCAGCACATCCTTTTGCAGGAATATCCCGACCACCGCAGTTTGGAACAATTGTTTGGCTAAATACATTTGTTCCACAAACTGGAAAAGCCGTAGATGGGTTTTGCCCAAGTGTTGTACATGCCTGGCCAGAGCTTTTTGAAACAAAGCCCATCAGCAATAAAAAAAAAGCAGCTACTCTAAACGGCATGATACAAATAAAGACAATTAAGGTAATTGTTGCGTTGCAAAAGATAAACTTAACGCATTCTAAGCAATGTTGCTTGTCTGCATATCATAGATCAATCAGCTTAAGCGTTTAACTATTTACTTTGCAAATATGCAAACAGACTTTTTAGTTATTGGTTCCGGCGTGGCTGGCTTAACGTATGCCATTAAAACAGCAAAAGCATTTCCGCAGAAAGAAGTATTGATCGTAACAAAAACAACTGCAGATGAAACCAATACCAAGTATGCACAAGGTGGCGTTGCCGGTGTTTGGGATGCCAACGACAGCTTTGAAAAACATATTGAAGACACTTTAATTGCCGGAGATGGTTTATGTAATAAACACATTGTAGAAATTGTGGTGAAGGAAGGCCCTGAACGCATAAAAGAAATTATTGAATATGGTGCGGAATTCGATAAAGATGAAAAAGGCGATTATACTTTGGGAAGGGAAGGAGGGCACAGTGAGAACCGCATTTTGCATCACAAAGATGTTACGGGAAAAGAGATAGAACGTGCATTATTGAAAGAGTTAAAGAACCATTCAAACATAAAATTTATTAACCATTGCTTTGTAGTTGATATAATTACGCAGCATCATCTGGGTTATCTTGTTACAAAATCAACACAGAACATTACCTGTTTTGGCGTGTATGTTTTAAACCTTCAATCCAACCAGATTGAAAAAATATTATCACCGGTTACCATGCTTGCATCAGGCGGTTGTGGCCAGGTCTATCGTACCACTACCAATCCTAAAATTGCAACCGGCGATGGTGTTGCTATGGTATATCGTGCAAAAGGAAAAGTAGAGAACATGGAGTTTATCCAGTTTCATCCAACAGCATTATATGAAGCCGGTGTGTCACCATCTTTTTTAATAACAGAAGCGGTGCGTGGCGATGGCGGTATTTTGCGAAATAATGAAAATGAAGCGTTCATGGAAAGATATGATGAGCGTAAAGATCTTGCGCCACGTGATATTGTGGCAAGAGCAATTGATAATGAAATGAAGCGCACCGGAACAGAATATGTGTATCTTGATTGCAGGCACATGGATAGTGAAAAGTTTATTCATCACTTTCCTAATATTTATGAAAAATGTTTAAGCATTGGTATTGATGTGGCAAAACAAATGATACCTGTTGCACCGGCTGCGCATTATAGTTGCGGTGGAATTGAAACAGATGAATGGGCATGCACTTCAATAAAAAATTTATATGCCTGCGGCGAATGTGCGTGTACCGGTTTGCATGGTGCTAACCGTTTGGCAAGCAACAGCCTGCTTGAGGCAATGGTATTTGGCCATCGTGCTTATTTAAATACGATTGAAAAGATAAATGATTCAAGCTCTCTCCACACATTTAGAGGAGCGGGGAGTGAAGTTCCCGACTGGAATACCGAAGGCACATCAGAACCAAAAGAAATGATTCTTATCACACAAAGTTTAAAAGAATTGCAACAGGTAATGAGCGATTATGTTGGCATTGTGCGCAACGATGTGCGGCTTGAACGTGCTATGAAGCGGCTTGATCTTTTATATACTGAAACAGAAGTTTTATATAAATCAACAAAGGTTTCACCGCAATTATGCGAGTTGAGAAATCTTATTACCGCGGCTTATCTTATTGTAAAAAGCGCAGAGTTTAGAAAAGAAAGCCGTGGCCTGCATTATAACACAGATCATTTAGGTAAAAGCAACCTTGTGCAAAACATCGTTCTATAAAATTACCTTTGCACTTATTTTTTGCTGATGTATTATATAGTGTATGGCCTCTTGTATCTTGTTTCTTTACTTCCCTTTTTTATCCTATATCTTATCAGCGATCTTGTTTTTTTTATTATTTATCATGTGTGGGGCTATAGAAAAAATATTGTAATGAGCAATCTTGATATTGCTTTTCCAGAAAAAAATATTGCTGAAAAAACGAAGATTGCCAAACAGTTTTATAAAAATTTCGTTGACAATTTTATTGAAACAATAAAGCTGCTTACTATTTCAAAAGTGCAGGTACTTAAACGTTTTACATGGGATGATAAAGAGTTTAATGCATGTTATGCAACGGGCAGAAATGTACAATTGCACCTGGGCCATTTTTTTAATTGGGAGTATGCTAACCATCTCTTAAGTATAAAATCTAAATACCCGGTGCTTGTAGTGTATATGCCGATACTAAATAAGGTTTTTAATAAATTATTTTTAAAACTACGTTCCCGCTTTGATGCAAAAATGATTGCTGCTACACATTTTAGAAGAGATTTTTTACCCTACAGCACAAACAGGTATTGCATTGTATTTGTTGCAGATCAAAATGCAGGAGCGCCGGATAAAGCTTACTGGAGCCCTTTTTTTAACAGGCTTGCACCGTTTGTAACAGGGCCTGAAAAAAGTGCAAGGCTTAATAACAGTATTGTTTTTTTTGGCAGCATTTCAAAATTGAAACGTGGCCATTATAACGCAAAAATTACGATGCTTTCTGATAAGCCACGCAACCTGAAAGAAGGTGAATTAACAAAGCTGATGATTGAACAGGTAGAAGCCTCAATAAAAGAACATCCTTCCAATTATTTATGGAGCCATCGCAGGTGGAAGCACGAATACAAACCCGGTAAACATGCGGCTTTAATTACACGTTAGCAACGCCGCTTTAAATATTTATGATAAAGTATAATTTGAGAATATTGATTTTATTATGCGCAGTTCATTGTTCATTAATCGCGCATGCGCAGGATGCAACTGCGCTTATTAATAAAGTAAAAGCAAAGCTTGGCAAAGTGAATGATTATACAGCAACAGGTGTTTTAAAAACAGATGTTGCGTTTATAAAAGCACCGGTAAGTAAAGTAGTTGTGTACTTTAAAAAGCCTAATCATTTCCGTTTGCAAAAAAATGGCGGCATTTCTGTATTGCCGAAAGGCGGCATTAGCGTAAACATGGGCACCATCATTAGTACAAATAATTTTACTGCGTTGGATGCTGGAGAAGCTGTTATCAACAACGTTAAAACAAAAGTGGTAAAGCTCTTACCGAATGATGATAACAGCGATGTGGTGCTTTCAACATTATACATTGATGAAGCAAATCTTTTAATAAGAAAAGCTGTTACCACCACACGCGAAAACGGTACATATGAAGTAGTGTTGAGTTATGGTAAATATGCTGATTATGCTTTGCCTGATAAAGTGCAGTTCAGTTTTAATGCAAAAGATTATAAGCTGCCCAAAGGCGTTACCCTTGATTTTGATGACAGCTCACCTGCGGATAAAGAGAAATTAAAAAACAAAAAAGGCAAGGTGGAAATTGATTATGCATCCTACATAATTAATAAAGGTGTGGATGATAAAGTGTTTGAGTAAGTTTTATTGTATTATGCGTATATTCATAATGCATTTTAATTTTTACTGCTTACATGAATGTAATAATACCAGTTTGCAACCAAAACATCACTGTTCGTTTTTTACAGCATGCAATAAAAATTTATAATGATGCTCAATTGACAGCTTTGCTTCAACACAACATACAGGCTTCAACCAATGAACTTATTCTGTTAATAAAGAAAAAATACTTTGAATTATTCAATGTTGATTTTAAAGTTTCAAATGCATCAATGGCAATTGAAATATGGGCGCATGTGTATATGCAAAATTTTGCAGAAGCAGTAAAGTCATGGTCCCCGGTAAAGCTTATTAATAAGTTAATGAAAAGAATTATTTATCACTGCCAGGAAGTTGATATTGGTGAAAGAGGACATGATGATAATCGTTTTGTCTGGAACTGGCTTGCTGTTTTTAAACCGCTAATTACGCATCTGTTTTTTTGAAGAATAATGAGTAAGCGTTTATTCTTTCACTTCAATTTAAACAAACCTTATCAAAATTTGCTTCGCTAACAAATTATAGGCAGTAGTTTTGAAGCATGTGGATGATCTGCAAAAAAGAATGGAACCAATTCTTCAGCAGCCTTACCGGTTACATTGCATTAATTGTTTTTCTTTTATTGAACGGACTGATCTTTTTTGTTTTTCCTG
>CAZZXW010000089.1:0-10542 GCA_964658095.1 uncultured Parafilimonas sp.
GTGAAGGTGGCATAACAGGCACAATTGCAGACCCAAGAATTATTTTAAAGAAAGCATTAGAGAATGATGCCGTGAGCATTATACTTTGCCATAACCACCCAAGCGGCAGCGTTAAGCCAAGCCGTGCTGATGAAGTGCTCACTAAAAAAATTAAAGAAGCAGCCGCTTATTTTGATATTGCTGTAATGGATCATATCATCGTAAGCGAAGATGGTTATTACAGTTTTGCTGATGAAGGTTTATTGTGAATTAGTAGCTTTATTAAAAATTATAATTGATAGCTACTGTATAAAAAGCATACTTTGATACAGGATTAAAATAGTAAGCATCAAACAAAAACTTTCCTGTTACATATTCTGCATAAACGCCTTTTTGTATAGTAAAATCCGTTTTGTAAAATCGTAGTGTTTGAGCCGCTAAACCAACACTAAGATTTTTTATAACCGGCATGCTTAATTGTGACCATGAATAAAAGAAGTCGCCGTATTTACCAGCAAAACTGAGCAGGTATTCATTTTCAGAATACAACTTAAAAATTGATTTATCAATTTCAAACTCAAGCCCTGGCAATACGCCATCTGTTCTTCCAACTAAAACTCCAACCATTGGCGTAATACTGATTGATAAATCACCTTTATCTTTTTCAAATTTATGTCCGGCAAAAAAAGATACACTGTTTATATCTTCATAATCAAATCTTGCTTCAAGATGTAATGATTTATGCTCTGCATATGCAGTAATGGTTGGCGGGATTTTATCACCCGGAAAATAATAATAATATATAGCAACGTTACCAGACCATTTTTCTTGTGAAGAATCTTTGCTTTGTGCCTGTAATAATATTGGCACTAATAATATAGCAGTTATGTAATAGTGTTTGCACATTGGCCTTTCACTAAATACCGGATTTTAATTACTGCTATAATGAAAAAACAGGAGCTTTATTGTGATGCCCCTGTTTAAAAAATAACTTATAGATTTAATTTACGCTAAAGCTTATATTTTGTTTTTCCATGTAGGTTACTTTATGACCGTTCTGAACAGCCGGGATCCAATCCGGCCCTTTTGCAATTACACGTTTAGCTTCTTTAGCAGTGCCATAGCCGGGATCAGTTAACGCTTCTATTTTTGATACCTTTCCGTTTTCATCAATTAAAAACGAAAGTGTAACTGTATAAATTCCTTTTGGTGCATGCTCTTTTGCGGGAACATTTGCATTCAGATTGGCTTCAAGAAATTTTTGCCACCCATTTACACCACCGGAAATTGCGGCTCTTTTTGCGCTGAAGTAAAAATTGGTTTTGTTGATGTATCTGCATTAGCAATTATTGAAGAAGAATTTTTATTTTCTTTCGATGTTATTTCAATCACTCCATTTTTGCCGGCATCACCATATTTATCTGTTGCCGATTTATCTTTTAAAACATTTATGCTGCTGATAAAATCAGGGTTGATCAATCCGTTTTTTACATCTGATTGAGGAACGATCTTACCATCTAAAACATATAACGGCGTTTTAAAATTAGCTGTGTCTGCTTTCTTATCCAAGGTAATATTTATTGGCACACTTGTATCTTTAACAGCAGCGCTTTTAATCTGATACAAATTATTTCTATCAATCTTATTATTCGCATACATAGCAACGCCTTGTAAAATATTACGCGCCATCAATTCAATCTTTTCATTATTCTTTAAAAGTGTTATATCGTTTGCATCAGTCATATAACCGCACTCAATTAAAACGGACGGAACTTTGCTTTGATCTAAAACCCATACACCAGTATGTGGCTGCAGCAAAGAAGGTTGAATTGTGAAATCTTTTTGCAGATTTTGTATGATAGCAGAACCTAAAACTTTACTGTTATCTAATACATCAGGATTTCTTTTTGATAACAATACTTCCATTCCTGATTTAGAAGGCTCATTCTTAGGTGATGAATTTACATGAACAGATATAAAAGCATCCGCGTTTTGTGCATTGGTAAAATTTACTTTTTCGGGCGGCGACATAAACACATCATTATCTCTTGTAAGTATAACATCAATATTATATTGTGATGATAGTTCTTTAATTTTTTCAGCAATCTGCAGTGTAAAATTCTTTTCATATAAACCATCACCTAAAGCACCATTGTCTTTACCGCCATGGCCGGCATCAACCACTAAAACAAATGGCTTTGCTGCTGTAATTTTTTGTACTGAATATTTTTTGTTTTGATCTTTAACAGTAAACGCAAACAGGCAAACAACAGCTGCAATTAATGGCAACACCATTATGCGGCGCAAATAACTAAACTGTGTTTTTTGTAATGTGGTAAGCATAAGTAATCTTCTTTTAATTGATGAATAAAAAATTGATTGTGCAGGTAAAAATTCAAACTTTCCAAATTGTGCGGTGAGCAGCATTTTAGCAAATGATGCAGCATCATTATCGTTTACAGCTTTTTCATCAGCTATAAACTCATGTATTAAATACAGTTCTTTTTTAAGCAGCCAGTAAAACGGGTTCATCCAGCATAAGCAAAGCACCAATTGCATAAAAATTTTATCAAGCGAATGTTTTTGTTTGATGTGCGTTATTTCATGCTGCAAAATTTGTTTGCCATTATCAGTGTTCACATCAATATCATTTCGCCAGAAAATATTTTTAAAAAAAGAAAAAGGTGCGCTTTGCAGATCAGTTTGAATAAAATCAAACTCGCCTGACTTATTTACCGGGTACAACTTTTTAAGCCTGTAAATTTTTATCACATTCAGCATTAACTGCAATAACATTAATATACAGGCTGCGGTAAAAATCGTTGAAGTAAGATACTGACAGTTAAAGCGAGCATTACTATATACAGTAAAATCTTCGCCTTGCGAATACATTATATTATACACTTTAATGGTGCCTGCAGATTGGCTTTTAAACGTGAACCATTGCAGGTGTATCAATGGCAAAACAAGGCTTACTATAACCGTTAACAACAAATAAAAACGGTTGTAATAATGAAAGCGATTATTGCGTAACCCGATGTAATAGTATAGTAACAACATGCCGCTGATAACAATAATTTTGATTATGTAAGCAAATACCTGTTGCATTTTATTTCTTTTTAAGTTGCTGGAGTAATAGTTCAAGATCCTGCACGCTTAATTTTTTTTCATCAACAAGAAACGAAACTGCCTTACTATATGAGCCGCCGAAATATGCCTTCACCATTGTATTAAGCGTACTTTTTGAGTAAGCATCTTTACTTACTGTTGGTTTGTACTCATTCATTCTGCCATAAACAGTAGTTTGAACAAAATTTTTATCAATAAGAATTTTGAGCAATGTTGCTACCGTGTTGCTATGTGGTTTTGGCGCAGGCATAGCATCAATCACATCTTTTAAAAAACCTTTTTCTATTTTCCAGAGCGCATGCATAACCTGTTCTTCAGCCTTGGTAAGTGTTTTCATAAATTTTTTATGAGAATTGTATAACTAAAAATTTAGTCAAATGTATAACTACTATTTTAGTTAAACAACTATTTTTTTAGTTAACAATATTATAAACCTGTTTTTATCATTTACTTAAGGTTGATGTTTTATTTTTACTTTTGAGTTTTAAATTAATGAGCACATGTTTGATCCGGTAGTTTCTATAAGCAATGCCAATATTTACCAGGGCGACAATCTTATCTTAAACAATGTAAATTTTACGGTTAACCGTGGCGAGTTTGTTTATCTTGTTGGTAAAACCGGAACCGGTAAAAGTAGCCTGCTTAAAACATTATATGGAGAGCTGCCGTTAAAAGAAGGCAACGCAAACGTTACAGGTTATGATCTTACAAAAATGACCTGGAAAAAAGTACCCTTTTTGCGGCGCAACCTTGGTGTTATTTTCCAGGATTTTCAATTGTTAAGCGACAGGAATGTAAATGAAAACCTGCGTTTTGTTTTAAAAGCAACCGGCTGGAAGGATGATAAGTTAGTGGATGAAAAAATTGCTGATGTGCTTGATAAGGTGGGCTTAAAAAGCAAAGGCTTTAAAATGACATATGAATTAAGTGGTGGTGAGCAGCAACGTGTAGATATTGCAAGAGCATTACTTAATTCCCCCAAACTTATTCTGGCTGATGAACCAACAGGAAACCTAGACCCGGAAACAAGTGATGAGATTATGCAGTTGCTGTTTAATATCTCAAGAGATTATGGCACCTCTGTAATAATGGCCACGCATGATTTTATTGTTATCAGCAAATATCCTTCCCGCATGTTAAAAACCGAAAGATCAAAAGTATTTGATAGTGCAGTAGCTGAAGTTTAAATCATTGGTCTCGTAGTACAATGGATAGTATAAGGGTCTCCGAAGCCTTTGATTCAGGTTCGATTCCTGACGAGATCACAAGTCTTAAATTAAAACATTTCTTTTATTGCGGCTGGTAAAAAGCTATTCAACGGAACACTGTTCATAATTTTTAATTCTTCTATAACTGTTGTTTCGTTATCTAAAAATTTCAGAACTGCTTGCGGTTTATTTTTTTTAAATAGCTGTGCAAATAATTTATCTCCGTTCATTTTTTTATTCATCAGCACATTTAATAAAATACTGTCGTAGTAATGAAAGCGTTTGTCAAAAGCGTTTTCTTTTATTAATGGATTTTTGTTTTTAACCAATGCACCAATAATTTTTGCAGTATGTTTTTGTATAAACTGAAACGTGTAACCGCTGCTGGCTTTTGTATAACCACCAGCTGTTCCAATATTTATTATCCTGCCTTCTCCTTTTGAAAACTTATAATTGGTCATTGGAATAATGCCGAATTCAGTATGCGTTTTTGTGTATTTATCTATCTTAAGATATGAACCAATATAGTTTTCAAGCGCTTTATTGTATTCATCCTGCTTTAAAAGTTGTTCTGAAAACAAAGTATATTCAACAAGTGCTTTGTTTGAAGCAACAGGCAATACATAAACGAAAGTTGTTCCATTAGATTGATCAACCCTGAAATCCATAAAAGTTGCAATACGTTCATCAAAAACATTTTCGCTTGTTTCAATCAGCCAGCCTTTAAAATGCTGTAACAGAACATAAACATTTTTTTGTAACAATGCTTTTTGTTTCCAGTCTTCAAACAAAATGCTGTTGAAAATATAATCTGCATGAAACGCATTACCTGTTGTTTTTACAACTGCATAACTTTCATTACTAAACACTGAATGCACATCATCATATATAATTTCAATGTTACCATGTTGCTTTGTTTCATTTAAAACAATTTCATACAAATCAATTCCACGAATCATTTTATATTGATATGGCAGTAAGTCAAAACGCGCAGAAAAATCAGTTGAATAAAAATCTATCTGCTGCCAATTATGATGAACAATATCTTCAAATAAACCGGCTTCCTGTTCCCAGAAACACCATGTTTTGTCGTTGTTATTTTTTTGATCTTTATCAATTAGTAAAATTTTTTTATTGCTGAAGAACTGATGCTGCATCATTCTTCGCAATAAACTTAAACCGGCACAACCTGCGCCGGTAATTATGTAATCGTAACGCTGCATGAAGTGGTTAAAGATATTTGATGTTATGTATTAATCAACATCAATCATAAGCCACAAGATGTATTACTTCGCTATTGTAATAATACATTCTTCCGTTAGTAGAAAGGTATTTTTTTTGCGTGGGCTTATCAGGCAAAAACTTATCTGTAAAAGTTTTAAGATCATCATGTGTTTTGGATGGCGTGCCATCCGCAGGCAAGATAGAATGCACATAACTTTTTACCATATCAGTGTAAGCAGAAACGCAAAGATCAGAACCGGAAAAAATTTCTGAATTAATAATCCGGTCTCCGGTCACTGCAATAAAGCCAGCAAAACTACTATCGCTTTGCTTCATCTTGTTTATAAAAAAGCGCATGTAAGATGTATCATCAATCAAGCTATCGTTGTAAGCTTTTAAATATTCAGAAGTTTGATTTTTTTTATTTTTTGCAGCCAGTTCATTATCAATTTGCTTCCAAACTTTGCTTTGCCGCTGTGTTACATCAATCTGTTTTCTTACGCCTGCATCAGCTGTTCCTGCATGTTTAAATGGCCGCACTTTATCATCCCATCTTCCTTTTTCAATACAAAAAACAGGCACATAATTTTTGCCTTTGCCTGCCGGTATAATTGTTGTTTTTCCAAATGCCCTGTCTTGTTTACCGCCCTGCACCATATCACCGCTTAATAATAACACGTTGTCATTTGATTTGTTTTTAATCATTAACGTAGAAACATCTGCGCCACCATCTGAAGTGTTTTCTCTGATGATAATTTTATGTTGCTTCAAGGCATCATTAAAGCTTATAACCGGTTTAGTGAACGTATTAATTTGTATAGCAGCGTTTGTATCACCGCCTTTATTTTTAAAGCGGATAGGAATGAGTTGTAATTTTTTAAACGTCCATGGGCTATCATATTGCACACTTAGTTCATTATATGTTAGCTGTGCTGTTGCAAGCTGACAAACACTAACATATATCAACATAAAAAAAATTATACGGATATGTAGTGTTTTATACATCAGCAATCTTAAAAACGTATTAAAGATTATGCTATAAAAATATCAAATAAAAAAGCCACAATTACGTGGCTTTGTATAAATGCTATTAAAGTGTTGATAATGTTATTACCTGCCGCCGCCCATTTGGCCTGCGTCCTGCAAACCCTGGTTTGCATTTTTACTTTGACGCTTAAATACTGACATATCTATTTTGCCAAAACGATATGAAAAGTTTACACGTACAAGCTGTGGATTATTAAGACGGGAATAATCCTGGTAAAAAGATGAAGTTGGTGTTAGCTGCGCAAAAGATATCTGTTCATTTCGCCTGGTTCTGAAGATATCGCTCATGCTAACTGTAATAGATGCATTTTGCTTTTTAAGAAACGTTTTCTTTATAGCAATATCAGTAAACCAAAACGCTTTTGTATAACCCTGAGAAGATGATTGTGCGCCTGTTGGTGGCCCAAACATTTGCCCACCACCACTTACAGGCAGATTTGTTTTACTTTGATAATTTCCTGACAATTGCACGGTAAAGTTTGCCGGTAGTTTAAAGTTGTTATTAAGTTTTCCAAAATAGCTAAATCGTGTTGGCTGTACATCTGTACCTAAAGTATCTATGCCTACATTTATTTTTGATTCATATAAATTTATATTAGCAGTTAAATCCCACCACTTTGTTATATAATCAACAGTTGTAAGTTCAGCACCATAAGAATAACTTGAATTGGCGTTTATTGGAATATTAATGAGTTCAGTTTTTTGTGTATTTGGATTTATGTCTTGGGCGAAAGCACGGGTAATTAAATTGTTGGTGTGTTTATAATAAATAGAACCTAAAAACGAATTATTCTTACCGTATGTTTTATTATATGATAACTCAAACGAGTTGGTAAATTCGGGAACGAGGTCGGGGTTACCACGTGTTATGTTAAGACTGTCTGTTCTATCTGTATATGGAATTAACTGGAAGAAATTAGGCCTGTTTATTCTGCGTGAAAAATTAGCCTGCAACTCCTGCCTGTTCTTTAATTTATAACTTAAAAACACAGAAGGAAATAAGCTTACGGGATAGTCATGCCTAAAACTTTCTGTATCGTTCAATTCACCCTTATAACGGCTGCTTTCAACTCTTAAACCTACTTCATACCCAAAATTTTTAATTGAACTTGTAATAGTTGTATAAGCTGCATACACTTCGTTTGTATTATTATAGTTAATACTTTGTTCAGGCAACTTAACAAACTCACCATTATACTCATTTAATAAATCTGTGTTATTTGAAAGTTTATTTATCTGTGCCCTTAAACCAGCTTCAAGTTTTGTTTTTTTGGAAAGTGGGTTTGTATAATCTGTTTGAACAGTAAGAAATTTGTTATCGCCACCGGCAATTTGTTGCTGCACAAAATTACCAATATAATTTCCTGACTGATCGTAATAATCATTGGTGTAAAACGAATTGCCTTTATTCTTACCTGAAAAATAATTTCCATCTGCGGTTAGCTGTTCACCATCTTTTGCAAAGTTGTGTACAAAGCCACCCTGTAACCCGGTTGCATTAAAAGTCCTGGAATTAGTAGTAAACCGTTTACTGTTATAATTACTGATTGCTCCATTAAAAGAACTATCGGTACTAATATTGCTTGCGTCGTGCGGATTAAATTCACCATGCACTTTTATAAGCGAAAGTGAAAGCGTAGTTCTGTTAGTAACATAATAATCAAGGCCAAGCTTACCAAAAATAAACTGGCCATTATTTTTTGTTATACTGTTTTGCAAAGTATGAATAGTGGTATCATGCTTTGTTTCGCTCCTGTCTGTTGTACCAGTTGTTCTATCTCTTCTGTCATTAATCATTCCTGCGGCAGAAAAGTTTATCTTGTTTTGACGGAGATTAAAATTACCTCCACCATTATATCCACCACGGCTGTCAACACCAGCCATTAAGTTACCATTATAACCAGATTGCCTGTTCTTTTTTAATACGATATTTAAGATGCCGCCTGGTCCGCCACTAGCATCATATTTTGCAGACGGGTTTGTTATTACTTCTACGCTTTGAATAGCATCAGCAGGTATCTGATCAAGGCTTAATGTGGTTGGCCTTCCATCCACATAAATCTGCGGAGATGCATTACGCACTTTTACATTACCATCAATATCTACCTGAACAGAAGGTACATTCTTCATTACATCAATTGCTGTTCCGCCACTGCTTACAATATTTTTATCAACATTAAATGTTTTTTTATCAATATCCATTTTTAAGGTAGCAACACTGGTGGAAACAGTTACATTTTGAAGCTGGTTTACATCACCTTGCAATTTTATATTTCCCAAATCTTTATCTAAAGAGCCCGGTAATATGATCACCTGCTGGTCAACTTCTTTGTAACCAACAGTAGAAATTTTTAGTTGTAATGGATTAAAAAGAGGTAATTCAGCAAAGTCAAAATCTCCATTGCTATTGGTTGTGCTGCCTTTGAGCAACACTTCTTTTTTCTTCTTTGTTGATGAATCAAATTTACTCTGAAGCAATACAACAGAAGCTTGCGCAATTGGTTTACCTGTGCTGTCAACAACCTTTCCGTAAGCATGCCCAATAGCAGGTGGTTTGCCTTGTTTGGCACCTGCACCACCCGGCGCACCGCCGCCAGGAAATTGCGCCGATAGATTTAAACTGATAATTGTTATTACTAAAAAAGTAAATAGATGCTTCATGGTATAAATTTAATTGCAGTGCAAAAGTATTTTCATTGATAGCGCCGGAACTTATAAATGAGACGAGTTTAAAAAATGATGCGACAAATACTTGATCTATCTAAATAAAAAAGCTCACATTGCTGCAAGCTTGTTTATTAATTATGATTAATAATTACTGTTTAGGTTTCGCAAACACCGAAGGATCAACCGGTGTATTGAAAGCAATATTATTAATTGTGTAATTTATTGTAATGCCTTGTGGTAAATTAAGTTCTTCAGTATATGCCATCATAACGCCTGCATCAGTTGTTTTATAATTAGAATATTTTATAGTTGTAGTTTGCCCGGCGGCTGTTACATCTTTTTCATTTATCATATTAGTTGCAGAATCTATATAATAAACTGTTGTAACGCTGTCTCTTAAAATCTGAAGTTTTTTGGCAGGCTTTCCATCAACGGTTTGCATGCCTGCATATTGAATAGTAGCACCTGCATCTTTATATGTAAATAGATCTCCGCCAACATAAATTTCATCTTTTATTGCATTGTATTGATCTGCAGGTATTGATGTTGCAGCAGATGAACCCATGAATGGATTGATCATCCATGCACCTGTGTCAGTTATGCTTTGTATAATGTTTTGACCATTAAAGCTCATTTCACTTTTATAGCCTTTACCATTTACTACTGTAACCTTACTGGCAGATGAACCGCCCATTACTTCCATGTTGCCATTAATGGTCATTGTTTTTATAGCAGCAACTTTATCTCTTCCACCAATTGCTTTAAAATAATCTGCAATAACTGCATCTGCAGATTGCGCAAAAACAGTAAAGTTTATAAACAGTAAAGTAAAAATTAATAATGTGTTTTTAAATTTCATGTGTTTGTTTTTGTTTGAAGTAGGTAATCAAAAATGCTTCCATAATTTATAATCTGGTATTAATTATAAATTTATTAAACTACATTAATGCTTACCTGTTAAAAACGAAATTGCGTTTTTATAGTTATCGCCAACCGGTATTTCAACCTCATTAATAAAAACACTGTTCTTTCTTATTGAAGTAATATGCTCATTGGAAACTATAAAAGATTTCTGCACTCTTGTAAACATATTGGCCGGCAATTGCTCTTCTATAGATTTCATTGTAATGCGTGCTACCAGCGGCTTTGAGGTGCTTTTTAAATGTATTTTAAGATAATCTTTTAAACCTTCAATCCACATAATATCAGTAAACACAACTTTAATTAAACTATAATCAGCATTAATAAAAAAATAACCGGGTTGTTACAGCACCGTATCTTTATCTTT
>CAZZXW010000090.1:0-10480 GCA_964658095.1 uncultured Parafilimonas sp.
ATATACATTTCTTGTTTACAAAGAGTCACTTTTGGCAATATAGCCATGTTTTGCCAGACTATCCAATTTCCTCATCTCTTTACCAATAGCTTAACAAGCAATTCATCTTATAACAAATATTGCCCCAAAAAGTTGATTAATATTTTCCATTCATCCTAAATAGCGGTTTATTAGCTTAATACCTGTATAATTCAGATTTAAAAGGGCCGTTCTGCGGTATGCCTAAGTATTCTGATTGTGCATCTGTTAATTCATCTAACTCAACACCGATCTTCTTTAAATGTAAACGTGCAACTTTTTCATCCAGATGTTTTGGAAGAACGTACACTTTGTTTTCATATTTATCAGTATTAAGCCACAATTCAATTTGTGCCAATACCTGGTTTGTAAATGAATTACTCATTACAAAACTTGGATGGCCGGTTGCGCAACCAAGATTCACCAATCTTCCTTCAGCTAAAAGAATTATATCTTTACCTTCTATGGTATATAAATCAACCTGTGGTTTAATTTCATTTTTTGTGTTGCCATAATTTTTATTCAGCCATGCAACATCAATTTCAATATCAAAGTGACCAATGTTACAAACGATCGCTTTGTCTTTCATCAAACGAAAATGTTCGCCTGTAATCAAATCGCGGCAACCGGAAGCAGTAACAATAATGTCAGCTTCTTTCACAGCATCAATCATCTTCTTCACTTCATAACCATCCATTGCTGCTTGCAAAGCGCAAATTGGATCGATCTCAGTAACAATAACACGTGCACCGGCACCACGCAATGAAGCAGCAGAACCTTTACCTACATCACCATAACCACCAACTACAGCAACTTTACCAGCCATCATCACATCAGTTGCACGGCGGATAGAATCAACCAAACTTTCTTTACAACCATACTTGTTATCAAACTTAGATTTGGTAACAGAATCGTTGATATTGATGGCAGGAATTGGCAACGTGCCTTTCGCCATTCTTTCATATAAACGATGAACACCTGTTGTGGTTTCTTCACTTAAACCTTTAATGTTTTGGATCAACTCAGGATATTTATCAAACACGATGTTGGTTAAATCGCCGCCATCATCCAAAATCATATTTAAAGGCTTATCAGTGCTGCCAAAAAACAATGTTTGTTCAATGCACCAATCAGCTTCTTCGTTTGTTTCGCCTTTCCATGCAAACACGCCAATACCTGCAGCAGCAATGGCAGCAGCAGCATGATCTTGTGTTGAGAAAATGTTGCATGAACTCCATTTTACTTCAGCGCCTAACTCAATTAAGGTTTCAATTAAAACTGCTGTTTGAATGGTCATGTGCAGGCAACCTGCAATGCGTGCACCTTTCAACGGTTTGCTTGCACCATATTCAGCACGAAGTGACATTAAACCCGGCATCTCTGCTTCAGCTAATCTGATTTCTTTGCGTCCCCATTCTGCAAGTGAAATATCTTTCACTTTGTATGGTAATTTTAAATCGATGTTTTGTGTTACTGTTGACATGTATTTTATTTGAACAGCAAAAATACATTTATAGAATAAAATAATATTTATTTGGTTAATTTTGGAACATACTTAACAATATAACAGCTTTAAAAGAATAAACGGTTAGTTTAACTATGTCAAAGACACAAAAAAAAGATGAATCTACTATTGCTGCTCTAAGCATTGATGAAAAAGATATGCTGATTTTGAAATTGCTTCAGCATAATGCCCGTATAACGGTAAAAGAGATTTCAGATAAAATACATTTAAGTACAACACCGGTGCATGAACGTATAAAGCGCATGGAAGAATCAGGCGTTATAAAACAATATGCTACGTTGGTTGATCATGCAAAAGTGAAGAAAAGCTTAATGGTGATTTGCTATGTTTCTTTAAGGCAACATAATAAAACAGCAGGTGCAAAATTTATTAAGCTGATACAAAGTTTGAACGAAGTTGTTGAATGTTATAATATATCTGGTGAATTTGATTTTATGCTGAAAGTAATGGCTGAAAACATGGATGCTTATTATGATTTTCATGTAAACAAATTAAGCCAGGAAGAAAATGTTGGCCATGTGCAAAGCGTTTTTGTAATGGGCGTAATAAAGCAAACGCATGTTCTTGTATATTAATTTTTTTGATCGTCATTTCGACATAAGGAGAAATCTATTGAACATAATGTTGATCAGACTAAAGCGATGTCTTACTGTTGTTCTACATAACGCTTCAAAATTGTTTGTTTTTATTATTATTTTAATTTTTGTAAATAATAATTTAAGGGCACAAGACAGTATTACGGTAGATTATCTTCTTGATAAAATAGAAACACAACAGTTAAAGCGCAACCATTATTTTATTGATGGAGTTTTCCCTTCTTACATTAATGCAAAAAGAAAATTTAAAACTAAAAAAAAAGACAACACCATTTTTTATAACACGCTTATTGCATATATGTTAAAAGATAATTACAATAAATTTTCAGCGGAAGAAAAAATCATTTGTGACAGTATTATTGAGAGAAGCATTTGCGCATCAAAATATTTTAAAAATAAAAGACGCAATACTTATAATTTCTGGCGAACAGATACTAAAACACGATTTCACTATAGTTGGTGGTTGCCGATATTAAATGGCAACAATGCATTGCCGGATGATATGGATGATACAGTTCTTGGTTTATTAATGAATGATGAAACTAAAGATTCAGCAGAAGCATTACACCAATTAATGCAGTTATACATTAATTCAAATCCGCCACTAAAAACTACGTATAAAGTTTATCAGAACGATAGTGCTTACTCAACATGGTTTGGTAAAAAATTTCCGGTTGTTTTTGATGTAAGTGTTATGTGTAATGTGCTAAGTTTTGTGCAGCAAAACAATTTGAAATGGACTAAAGCAGATAGCGCAAGTCTTGATTATATTATAGAAACAATAAAAAGAAATGATATTGTAAAACATCCGGCTTTTGTTTCACCTTATTATGGGAACACATCCATTATTTTATATCATCTAGCAAGATTGATGAGCGTTAAACAAATCTCTGAATTAGAAAATATTAAACAACAATTAATACAACTTGCAAATGAACGCTTGCAATCAACTGATAACTTACTTGAAAAAATTATGTTGGCTTCGGCATTAATAAAATGGAATCAACAACCGCAGCAACTTAACATCAACATAAATGATTTTAGGAATATCGAACAAAATAATTTGCCGTTTTTTATCGGCAACATTCCTTCTTATTTCAACAAAAGCATAAAGGGAAAATTTATTGATTTGCGTTTACTAATGTATAATCATTATTGCCCGGCATGGAATGATTGTTTGCTGCTTGAATATTTTTTGTTAAGTAAAAATTTAAAATAAAAAGCAAGACAGTTAGTGCCTTGCTTTAAAACTTTTTTCAATAAATCTTTAAAAGAAAAATTGTTCCTTCACAATTTTTCCATCCTTTACTTCATACACGCAAACTTCATCCATATTCATTCTATCCATTCCTTTAAATTTTACATCCATTCCCATTGCAACGCTAAAGTAATTCCCGCCTACAACAGGCTTACTGCAAAAGCCACCATACATTTCTTCAATCATACTATTAAACATAGCAGACTTTTCTTTTAATGCTTCTTTGCCTTTGGCATACTTTAAGCCAGCCATTTCTCCATTTGGCGGCTCAATGCTTTCTGCGTCATCAGCATATAATTCATCCTGAATTTTTTCCCATTGGTTTGAGTTAGCAAGCTGTTCAAATTTATCAGCTACTTCTTGTGTTGTCATATAAATTATTTTAATTAGGAAAGGTATTAAAATCATTTGTTGGGCTTGGTTATTTATTTATGAATAGAATTGTTATAATTTAATTTTGTTATGATGATAAATACAGAAGCATATCAATCATTATTAAACGAATGCAAAGAAAAAAATGTAATTCTTGTTGCTGTAAGCAAAACAAAACCAATTGAAGACATACTTGCATTATATGAATTAGGCCAAAGGGATTTTGGAGAAAATTATGTGCAGGAACTGGTTGAAAAAGAACAGCAATTACCAAAAGATATCCGCTGGCATTTTATTGGTCATTTACAAAGTAATAAAGTGAAACAAATAATACATTTTGTTCACTTAATTCATAGCGTGGACAGCTTAAAATTGTTGAAAGAAATTAGTAAGCAATCAGAGAAAATAAATAAAACAACTAATTGCTTATTGCAGGTTCATATTGCACAAGAAGAAACAAAATTTGGTTTTGATGAAGATGAGCTCAATTTGACCATTAGTGAATTTGGCAATTCGACAATGAAGAACATATATGTTATTGGCTTAATGGGAATGGCTACCAACACTGATAATGAAGAACAGGTTCGTAAAGAGTTTAAATATTTAAAATCACTTCAAATTAAACTATCAACTGTCAACCATCAACTATTAATTCTTTCTACAGGCATGACATCTGATTATAATATTGCAATTGAAGAAGGCAGTAATATGATCCGCATCGGAAGCTTAATTTTTGGAAGCAGAAATTAATTGGAAGGTGGCTTTAAATTGCTTCCTTTCTCATCAAACAATGGTTGTGGCCTTGGCGCTTGCCCATCTTTTAATGCCTGGTTAAAAATTTTATTAACGTGTTCCCATTTACCATTTTGCCATTTAAAGCCTTCATAATCTCCGTCAGGTATCAACGTGTATCTTTTCTGCGGTTCATTGCTTTCACTTATTAAGTGATCAAACACAATCATATCTAAATCCGCATCATACACCAATCTTGCACGTGCATCTTTTTCATACTCCAATAAAAAACGATCTACCGGTTGCGGCACTTTTAATTCATCATCTTTATAATCAAAATAATCACCACCAAAAACTGGCTGTCCGTTTGCATCAAACGTTAATACTTCAAGCCATTTGCGCGTACTGCTAAAATCATTATCATCATAACCAAACAGCGTATAATATTTTTTGCTCTTGTATTCTTTTAAAATTATTTTATAATATAAGGCACCGATCCAGTTTTTGTTTGAGCGGATTGAATCAGTTGGCGCACTTGTATAATCGGACACATCGAACAACGGAAATAATTTTAGCGAACCATCTTTTGTTTTCATTTGAATAGCGCCTTCCTGCCGGTAATAACTTTCATCGCGTTCAAGTTGCCAGCTAAAAATTCTAAAGCTGCTGTCAGGTGCATATAAATGCGAAATAGTGTTTAAAGAATCAAAAGGAAACTGAAAAGAGTAAGGTGCTTTTAAAGATTTTATTAAGGTGCGGATAAAAATACTGTCGTAATGAAAACGGTTTTCTGCAAAAGTATCAAACACCATTTCATGTGCATAGTAACTTAAGCTGTCTTGCTGATCTTGCAGGAATTTTATGTCAGCTTTTTTCAACTGCGCTTTTAAAGCCGTTGAACTAATCAACAAAACAAATAGAATGTAACGATACATGCGCTGCAAAAATACTTTTACATAACGGCTGAAACTGCATTTATTGTTACAGGAATTGAATTTAGTTTTTTATTAATGATGAATTGCTAATGCAAATTCTAAAAGGTTATTAAATCTTGCATCAATATGTTCATGAGGAAAGACGGTTTCAGGATTTGTTGATGCAATAAAAACCGAATGCATGCCCGCATTGCGTGCAAACTGCATATCACTTAATTTATTCCCAACCATTATGCTTTTTGAAAAATCTATTTGAGGGAAATCTTTTTGCGCCTGCAAAGCCATGCCTGGATTGGGTTTGCGGTTTGGGCTTGCATTATCCAGGTCAGCACAAAAATAAATTTTATCAATGCGGCCTTTATGTTTTTTTATCGCTTCAAGCATATATGCATGCACGTTATGCAAATCTTCTACCGTCATTAATTTTTTTGCAACGCCGCGCTGATTTGATGCTATCAATATCAACTTAAAAATTTCAGATAAAATTTTTATAGCCTCCTGAACACCATCTAAAAAAATAAATTCTGATGAATTTAAAACATAATGATCTTTTTTCTCAACGTTTATTACACCGTCTCTATCTAAAAACAGCGTCCATGATTTGTCAATTGCAGAAAAGTTAAAGCTCAAAATTCAAATTTGAAATGGTTGCTATTATAATTTAAATGTAAAATTTATAACTCTTTCTGTGCTCTTTCATAATCTTCGGGAATGCCAATATCAATAAAATATTCATCTTGAATCAAGCCAAACATTTTATGTTGATTATAATATTTTTCTAAGTAAACTGTTTCAAAAGAAAATGTTGAAGGAAATGATTCGCTTAAAAATGATTTAACATGTAACATGTATAAACCGCCGTTTATTAAGCCGCTTTCATAATATTTTTTTTCATTGAAGGTTTGGATGGAATTGTCTTCATTCAATTCAATTACACCGTAACGGTCAAAATCTTTCATTGGTTTTAAGGCCAATGTGCAATCAGCATTTTTTTGCTGATGAAAAGTTTTTAATGATGAAACATTAGCTTTAAACAAAGTATCACCGTTTGTTATAAAAACATTTTCATCATTCACAAGAGAACATGCTTTTTTAATAGCACCACCGGTTCCTAAAGGTTCTTTTTCAATGGAATATTGAATATTGACTAATGGATATTGATCATTCAAATATTCTTCAATCACTTCATGCTTATAGCCAAGCGAAAAAATAAAATCAGTAATGCCTTGTTGCTGAAAATAATCAATCACATAACTTAAAAATGGTTTACCGTTAACCGGCGCCATACATTTTGGAAGATCAGAAACAACACTTCTTAATCTTGTACCCAAACCACCGGCAAGTATAATGATTGAATGCTTCTGCATTAATCAGTAAAGAGTTTTGCTTCAACCAATTCACAAATTATATGACCAATCATAATATGGCTTTCCTGTATGCGGGGCGTATCCGTTGAAGGCACATTAAAAAGAAAATCACTTGCATCTTTCATCTTGCCACCTGCTGCGCCTGTTAAACCAATAGTTATAACTTTTTTTTCTTTGGCAACTTCAAATGCTTTTAAAATGTTTATCGAATTTCCTGAAGTGCTTAAACCAAACAGAACATCGCCTTCAACAGCAATGCCTTCAATCAATCTTGCGTAAATAACATCATAACTATAATCATTCGCAACAGCAGTTAAGTAAGATGTATTGCAATGCAAAGCTTCTGCAGGTAACGCTTTCCGGTCTTTATAAAAACGCCCGGAGAATTCAGCGGCAAGATGTTGTGCATCGGCAGCACTGCCACCATTACCACAAAACAAAACTTTACTGCCTTGTTGAAATGCATGCACAATTATATCAACAGCATTTTCAATTTTTTTAATGAATTCATCATCATTTAAAATTTCCTGTTTGGTTTGAATAGAAGCTGATATAATTTGTCTGATTTTTTCTGACATAAACAATTCTTTCTTTATTTAAAACCCTTGTAATTATAAACTCTAATTAAAAGCACGAAGAAAGTGCAAAGTAAGTTATTGTGTTGTCCACGTTGTTAAACCTGATTTTGTAAATTGATATGGCTTAACCTGGCCGCCAAAACTATTTAATGTTTCCATTACTTTATAACGTGTATTAAGCGGGCAATAAAAGGTCATAAAACCACCACCACCGGCACCGCTTATTTTACCGCCTGTTGCACCGGCATTTTTTGCGGCTTCATAAATTTCTTCAATGGAATTGTTTGAAACGTTATGCGCCATATTTCTTTTTTGCTGAAAACCGAAATCGAGAATTTCACCAATCTCATTTAAGTGTCCACGCAATAATGCTTCCTTCATTCTGCGTGCCTGTTCTTTTAATTGATGCATTGCATCTATTGACTTTTCATTTTTCTGTAGCACGTTTTTTTGCTGCTCTTTAATAATGGTGGCAGATTCACGGCTGGTTGATGTAAAGTATAGAACAAGATTGTTTTCAAGCTCCTGCAAATATTCTTTTCTTATACGTAGTGGATTTACAATCACTTTGTCATTAGCGTAAAATTCCATAAAATTTACACCGCCAAATGTGGCTGCATATTGATCCTGTTTACCACCGGCCAACTGCAAATCTTTGCGTTCAATTTCATATGCATAATGTGCAATATCATACTCGCCTAAAGGCAATTTCAGCATTTCTGTAAAAGCACCAATTATTGCTACCATTAATGTAGATGAAGTGCCTAATCCACTGCCGGCAGGCGCATCAACATAAGTTGTTAAACAAAAATTTTTGTTTGCAATTCCAAAATCTTTTTGAATACGATTGAAAACACCTTTATGCAAATCAAGCGTACCATTAATGGGCAGCTCACTATTATAATCATGGCATTGCTCTTCTTTGCGATCCATTGCCTGTATCTTAATGCCTTTTTCATTTGGCTCAATTACAGCATGCGCATAATGCGAAATAGTTGCATTCAATATAGCGCCACCAAATTCATCACTATATGGACTTACATCTGTACCACCACCAGCCAAACCAATACGCAAAGGTGCCCTGCTTCTATAGATCATTGTTGTAATTATTAGCAAGTTGTTTAATCGTTTCAATTAAAATATCCCAGCTATACTTCTTTTTTTCTTGGCGCAAATGTGGTAAGAAATATGCTTCGCCGATGTTATACAGTTCCAAAATTTTTATTGCAATACTTTCTGCAGTTGGCTCTGCAATCAAGCCAACCTTTCCATCAGCCACTAATGATGGCAAGCCGCCAACATTCGTTACCAGCATCGGTTTTTCAAAATGATAAGCAAGCGGCGTAACACCACTTTGTGTTGCATTACGATAAGGCTGGATAACAAAATCAGCAGCGCTTAAATAATATTTAACTTCACTATCTGCAATAAAGTTTGTTCTTAAAATGAGTTGTGACTGAAGATTGTTTTGTTCAATAATATCATCATACAATTTTCTGTCTTCATAAAATTCACCGGCAATAAGCAATTTTGGAATTTGGAATTTGGAATCTAGAATTTGCTTTTTAAGTAAAGTCATTGCTTCTAATAAAATATCTAATCCTTTATATTTTCTTATAAAGCCAAAGAATAAAACGATTCTGTCATCAACATTTAAACCCAGGTGTTTTCTTGCTTCAGCTTTATTTATTTGTTCACCAAAATTATCATACAATGGATGCACAACTTTTTGAGCAGGTTTGCTTGTAAATAATCTTAAATCGCTTAATACTTTTTCACTCATTGTTACAAATGCATCAACTGATTTTATGAAATAAGAAGTGAATTGCCTGTCACCAAAACGCTTTTCATGCGGCAATACATTATCAGCAATACAAACAACTTTTGTATGATCATTTTTTTTAGCTCTTCTTAAAATCGTTCCAAAGCATGGGCCCATAAAAGGCAACCAATAACGAACTACAATAATATCAGGCTTTAACTTTTTTAACTCATTGCCAACTTTAATCCAGTTAAGCGGATTAACTGAATTGATGCAAACTTTTATGTTTAGATCTGTCGGTGCAGGTTCTGAAGAATATTGTGAAGTTCCCGGAAAAAAGAATGAAGGATATTGTAATGAAAACGTATAAATAGTTGTGCAAAATTTTTGCGATTGAAATTCTCTCGCCAATCTTTCATCAAAGGATGCAAGCCCGCCGCGAAGCGGATACGCAGGACCAATGATGACAACGGATGCCATTAACTTATTCCAATTTTATCTTCAATAAGATAATTGTTTCTGTCTGCTGCATTACGCACAACAAGTTCGGCAATAAAACCTGTTAAGAAAAGCTGCATACCAATAATCATTGATGTAAGCGCTATATAAAATATTGGCCGGTTAGTTAATGCAAAACTTGAATGTATAATTTTTGCAATAACAAGATACAGGCTGCAACAAAAACCAAAGAAAAAGAAGATTGTTCCAAACAAACCAAAAAAATGCATTGGCCTTTTACTAAAACGGCCCACAAAAGTTAAGGTTACAAGATCAAGAAAACCATTAATAAATCTATCCCATCCAAATTTTGTAACACCATATTTTCTTGGGCGATGTTCTACTACTTTTTCCCCAATTTTTTTAAAGCCCGCCCATTTTGCAAGCACGGGAATATTACGGTGCATCTCACCATAAATCTCAATGCTTTTTACAACTTTTTTACGGTATGCTTTTAAGCCGCAATTAAAATCGTGAAGCTTTATTTTTGAAATGCTTCTTGCTGCTGCATTAAAAATTTTTGATGGTAAATTTTTGGTGAGCTTGTTATCAAATCTTTTTTTCTTCCAGCCACTTACCATGTCAAATCCGTCAATCAAAATCATGTTACGTAATGCAGGAATTTCATCCGGAGAATCCTGCATATCAGCATCCATTGTAATTACAACATCGCCCTGTGCATCTTTAAAGCCTTCATTTAGCGCCGCAGATTTACCATAGTTGCGCTGAAATTTTATGCCTTTAAAATTTTTGTTTTGTTTGTTGATGGCTTCAATCACCTTCCAGCTTTCATCAGTACTTCCATCATCAACCATAATCACTTCATAAGAAAAATTATT